>JAIEQT010000093.1 GCA_019747455.1 Chitinophagaceae bacterium
TTTGGTAGGTTGAAGGTATTGTCCCAAAGTAATAACATCTGTTCCGGCAGCCACTAAATCTTTCATGGTTTGAATCACTTCTTCTTTTGTCTCACCCAGCCCTAACATGACCCCAGTTTTTGTTCTCATACCCCCTTTTTTAAGGGTTTCCAGTACTTCTAAACTGCGTCTGTATTTGGCTTGTATCCGCACTTGTTTGGTAATACGTTCTACGGTTTCCATATTATGGCTCACTACTTCAGGTGCCGCATCTATAATCCGTTGTATTTGATCCTTGAATCCCCTGAAATCGGGTATTAAAGTTTCGAGTGTAGTATTAGGGTTTAGTGCCTTAACAGCCTTGATAGTATTATACCAAATAATAGAACCACCATCTTTCAACTCATCTCGGTCTACACTTGTAATAACAGCGTGTTTCACTTTCATCAGATGAATGGCTTCTGCTACACGCTGCGGCTCGTCCCAATCTACGGCTAATGGCCTACCCGTTGCAACGGCACAAAAACCACAGCTACGGGTACAGATATTACCCAAAATCATAAAAGTGGCTGTGCCCTCGCCCCAACATTCGCCCATATTCGGACAATTACCGCTCTCACAAATGGTATGTAGCTTGTGGGTATCTACTAATGATCTTACATGTTTATAGCTTTCGCCAATAGGTAATTTAACCCTTAACCAATTAGGCTTTTTTATGCGTGAGGCATCAGTATCTACCTCACTTATTTTCGTAACAACCGGAAGTTCTTGCATGCTGAATCACTTAATTACAGCGCAAATGTAGGCTACTTTCTTTTACCGAAAACGATAGACGCATAGGCGTTGAAAAAGAACTGTTTATCTTCATTAAGAAGTAAAACAGGCATCTTTTTTGTATAATATTCGGCTTTTAAGCCTACTTCTATGGCAGATAATACCTCATTATAGCGACCATAATCAAAACGTAAGGCTGTTCGGGCATGAAACCCTGGCACATATTCTATTTCATTAATACCCTTAAATAAGCCGCCTTTACCCAATATAATAGTGGGGTCTAGAAATAAATTCTCATTAGCCTTGGTATATCTTATTTGCTCGCGCTGACCGTTCGATGGATTTTGAATCTCCAAATAATATGGCTTTAACATGCCGATACTTAATCCACCTCCATAAATGGCAGAAACGGCCACTCCGTTTTTATTGCCTTTACCTCCGATCAATTTTTGCTGGCCTAGCCCAATATTGAAATGATAAAAATTATTCTGCTTTCCGTAAATATAGTTTGATACCACAATAAACCCGGAAGAAGCTGTAAGGGTGGGAACCCGCTCTTCTTTCTTGTTTTTATGTTCTCCAAATTCCAGCCACCACAGATTGGTTTTAGTGATTGTTTTATACTTCCCTTTTTCATAAAACAAACCCCATCCATCCGTATTCAGTTTGATACCAAAAGCAGATTGCTTCTGAAAAATCAATGCACCTTCTTCTTCCTGCCTGATAAGCTGATTGATTTTTTCTTTTTTTTCTGCTTTTTTCTGCATGCGCTGGGAAACCGTTTCTGGGGCAGACTTTTGTTGCGCACTAAGGCTAAAGGCCTTAATCATTAAAATAACCAAAAAAACTTTCTTCACTTCCATTGGTTTGATAGATGTAAATTTAGTGCAAAATTGATGCAATGACTTCACAAATTATTTATAATGGTGATTTAAGAACTACGGCCACCCATTTACAAAGTGGCACCGCTATAGAAACCGATGCCCCTACCGATAACCAGGGCAAAGGGGAGCGCTTTTCTCCTACCGATCTGGTAGCTACAGCCCTGGCTTCTTGTATGCTCACTACTATGGCTATTAAAGCCAGAACGATGCAAATAGAATTGAATGGCACCAAAGCAGCTGCTACCAAAATTATGGTAAGTGACCCAAGAAGAATAGGAAAAATTGTGATCGTGATCGATTTCCCACCTACCCTCCAACTGGATGACAAACAAAAAGAAATTTTAGAAAGAACTGCCCGAACTTGTCCGGTTGAACGTACCCTACATCCCGATGTGGAATTAGATTTTACTTTCAATTGGTAAATGATTCAAGATTTTAATATAGCGTTGCCTATACTACAGGATAAACATTTTTTAACAGTACAATAATATTTCTCCAGCTCTAATAAGGCTTGTGTATGAAATGCATGCTGCTGTGGGGCATTTGTTTTTTTCCAGCGAAGCAGAATATGATTTGTTTCAATCGGTAACTCCTGTAATAATGCTATAGCGCTTTGTTGCCAATCGGGTTTATTATGTACCCAACCATAGGTAAAAACTAAGGGAGCTATAAGGTTGATCATCAAAAGGTCCTTTTGTGTTTGTCCAACTTGCTTCACCAGATAAGGCGCATATTGATCAAAACAAAAATGGGTATCCCAGTAGCTATCGGCTTGCATATGTAATATTTTATTACCATCTACCCTATTTCTAATGCTTGTTAATACTTGAAAAACAGCTTTATTTTCTGTTAACCATCCTACCAGTTGGGAAATTCTTATAGTAGGAAAACTGGCAGGCCGCATGCGTAAAAATGAAGCCGGCTGTATTTGGTACGAAATCGGAAATTTTTTTTGCAGGAAATGAAATGTGTTTACCAGCATACTAGGATATTCGTCTTTGGGATGAAGTGGCAAAAGACTGAGATGCCCCATTAACCAGGCATTCAAATCACTGGGATTATGACTCACTCTGATGGTTTGTTGAAATGATAATATATTGATAGCGGCATGAAATGAAGGACCATTGATTTTTCCACCCATTTGATACGCCAATAAAGAAAGCGCAAGCTTATTCCAATCTCCTTTATATACTTCAAGTTGTTTAGCCAATTCAACTGCTTTCCTACTTAATCGCTCAATCACTAAACGCTCCTGCCATGCCTCCCAAATCAAGGGCTTTACTTTTTCTAGGAGTGCAGAGCACGGCAAGCCTTGTCGCTTCAGCATTATATGAGAGAAATTGGCGAGCATGATCTTAGAAACATAAGGAGCTATCTCCACACAAGGAATAATGATGCCTTGCGTGGTTTTTACAACGCAGTTATGCTCCCAAACCACATGAAGTATAATAGGTTGATACAATGGATCATCTTGATGTTTATGCTTGTACCAATCTGAGGCTTTTACATGTATTTCAATATTACCAATTAACTTAACGGCACCGATTATTATTTCTGCCGCAGTGAAATCAGGTCCTTGATTGGTGTTAAGTATACCAGTTCGGATAATTTGTAACGATTCGCCGGAGGTTGTTTGCAATATACCTTTTGTAAAATACCGATGCTGCCAAATAAACTGTAATAACTGTTCTTGCATAGTAAACTATTGAACAGATAAAATTAGCAGCTAGCACTACGCGATAAATACCTGATTTTTTATCAACTTTTTATCGTATGCAATAATTGTACAACTCGGCTAATAGGTAATCCCATTACATTGTAGAAGTCGCCGCTGATGCCCGCAATACCTACTACACCGATCCACTCTTGGATAGCATAAGCACCTGCTTTATCATAGGGTTGATATACATCTACATAATGTATTATTTGCTCAGTATTTAGTGGATGAAAGCGAACGCTGGTTGTTTCTGCAAACTGATGTTCTGTTTTGGCTACAGGATCGTATATCACAACGCCGGTAATAACCTGATGTTCTTTGCCGGCCAATTTTGTAAGCATGGTGATGGCCTCATGCTTATTTGTGGGCTTATTCAACACTTCATTTTCTAATACAACAATAGTGTCTGCAGCTAGTATGAGTCGCTTTTCTGCATCCCCTTTGGTTTCATTTATTTTTGAGACCGTTGCTGTTATTTTTTGCTTGGCAATATGAATGGGGATCTCAGCCACAGGCATTTGCATAGAGAAGGATTCTGCTGTGGGCACAACCATTATTTCAAAAGGAATTTCGGCCCATTCTAATAACATTTTCCTGCGAGGAGACTGAGAAGCCAGAATAATCTGTTGCATATACTAGTGATAGAATCTAAAAAATAACATCGATAGAATACCTGTAAGCATAATAAATTTAACCCAGGAGCTAAGATGATGGAAATGAGTAGGTGCTGTTGCTGAAAAGAGTTTGCGGAGTACATATATTAGCGGCAACACAATAAAAATAGTACAGTATAAAGCACTATGCCACCAGCCCATACCCAGAGCATATAATTGTAATACTATCAATACGCCAATAAGTACCACAATCCATACGGCTGCAAAAACCTTACTCACACGCATACCCCATACAATAGGCATTGTAGTACAACCATATTTACGATCGCCTTCAATATCTTCCATATCTTTTACTACTTCTCTTACTAAAGAAATAACAAAAGCAAAACCCATATAGAGTGCTGCTAAGCGGAAAAAACGAACTTCATCATGTTTTACACTTATTAATTGCTGGATATGTAAAGGATATTTGGAAAAAAATAAAATACCGATAACCCATGCTGTTAACAATGAAATCAAGAGGTTACCAACGAGTAACTTTTTCTTCAGATCGGTTGAATATATCCAAAGCGCAATGATAGATACCATATTAGCTAATATCAGATGCCAGAAATCAACTAAAGGCAGTGCGAGATTGGTAAAGAAGATACCGGCTAAACTCAAAAAAAGATGCCAGAACATCACCCATCTTCTTTTGATCAGTTTATTAACAACCACTTTGGTTGGCTTATTAATTTCATCTATGTTTTGATCAAAATAATCATTTATGATATAACCTCCGGCAGCAATACAAACCGATGCAGCCACTAAAAACAATAATTGCATTTTTTCTATGGCATTATCATGAGGATATATCCGCTCATAAATACACCATTCAAATAATAATTGAGTAATGATAATAAATACCAGGTTGGGGAATCGAATAAGTCTTAAAAAAGCAAATATTAATTTCAATAGACCAAATTATACTGCAAGATAATACGCACAAGCGAAGTATGGGCCAGTTAGCAGGCACGAATGCCCAAATCTTCATTCCAAGTGCCTTGTGCTCGCATAATTTTTTCGATAATATCGCGGGCAGCTCCTTCTCCCCCTTTGTATGGAGAGATATATTGTGCTACGGTGGTGATATCAATAGCCGCATCGGCAGGTGCCGCTGATAAACCAACTTTTCGCATACAATCCAAATCGGGTACATCATCTCCCATAAACATCACCTGCTCAACAGAAATTTTCTTGGCGGCCAAAAGCCGTTGTAACAATTCCCATTTATTCGTTACCCGCATATGTATAGCCCGTAAACCTAATTTGTATAAGCGCTCTTCTACTTCAGGAGAATTACCGCCCGAAATAATAATTACTTCATACCCTTTTTTAACAGCTAATTGTAGGGCATACCCGTCTTTGATATTCATTCTTCTGGCCATCAAACCGCCGGGCATTACCAAAAGCGAACCATCGGTAAGTACGCCGTCAACGTCAAATACGAGGCAGGTAATATTTTCTACATTTTGAAGCATATTATTTTATAGGTAATAGATTATAGGTAATAGGTTATAGGTAATAGGTTATAGGTTATAGGTTATAGGTTATAGGTTATAGATTATGGAGATGCTTTATCATTTAATATACTATCCTTCACCTATTCTCCTTCACCTATTCCCTTTCACCTATCCCCTACTTCTGATTATCTCTCCACTCATAAACCCAGGCACTTTGGATCATTTCTAAATGTCCCTCCGTGCTCTGTTCGCGTGTTCCTGCAAAGCCGGGTATTTCCAAAATCCATTCCAACAAATCCGTAAAACGAATACGATATATCCTAGCTTCAGAAAATTCATCACCAAAACGTTCATATAATTTCATAGCAATATCTTCATGATCGTTCCAATGAATGGGTGGTTCAAAATGATTCATATAATGGGTTTATTCTCCTAAGAATTGTGTTTGATCCGGTAAAGTAATATGAATATCTCCATCCCCCTTTTGCAAAACACACTGGCAACCTAACCTGGAGTTAATCCGTGGATTCACAGCCCTGTCGATAAAATCTTCTTCTTTATCGCTAAGTTCAGCCAACCATTCGGACCCTTTTTCAACGTATAAATGGCAGGTACTACAAGCACATACAGCTCCACAATTGTGATGCAATTCGATGTTATTATCTAAACATACTTCCAATAAACTTTGGTCGTCGGCAATATTATTCAGCACAACTGGCTCTTTCCCTTTTTCTTCAAATGCTATATGAATGGTATACATAGTTTCTAATCTGGCTGCAAAAGTATCTCAAATCATTTAAAAATCTTTTACTCATTCAATTCTTTCCATGTGTGGGAAATGATTTTCCAAAAAAGGAAATCATCATGCAGCTATTATTTTATAATCTGTTGTAAATCAGCACATTAATAAAATTTCGTCGACTGGCATGCAGGTTGTCATACTGAATAAAAATGCTTATGAAGGCTTCCACGCTTTATCTCAGAATAGCCATTGTAATTGCCTTGGGGATGGTTGTACTGGCATCCTGAACTAAAAAATAAAACCACATGGTGCTGATTGTATTCGTTTTAGAAATACCATACTTAAGGTATTTTTTAAAGAATCATTTATAATAAATAAGGAAATACATGTATGAATATCGAGTACAGTGCTTTACAATAAAGCGTTACGATGATTTTTGTAACACGCTACCCGTGATTACAAACAAGCTTGTATTTAATATGAGAACCATAAATCCAATTTACAATTGCCATAATTTTATTCCATGATTTTACCTACTCCCCATCCTAAAATAAATACAATGCTTCGTATTACCATTATCGCAGCTATAGCCGCCGTGATATTATTCTCCTGCACCAAAAAGATTGAACAAGAAATTACAGATCCGGTTGCCGGGAAAATTTCCCCGGATGGATTTTTGTTTAAAACATCTCGCAGTGTAAACTTCACTATCAATGTACAATCTGTTTCCGGTACTGCCCTTACAGGAGTACCTATAGTTATTTACCAATATAGTGATGGTATGATGGGTAAGGAATTGTTTAGAGGTTATTCAGGAAACTCAGGTACTATATCCGGAACATTCCAGCTAACGCAATCCATGGATTCTGTTATCATAGATCCTGCCTACATTGGCTTAATCAGAAATGCATTAGCTGTTGTTACAAACAATAATATCAATTGTACCATAGGTGGCAGCAATGTATTTAGTGGAAGTATCGTAGGAACGCTTAAAACAAATACTGACGTTAGTAGAACTGAATCAAATTTCAGATCAAATGATATAAATGGGGTTTCAACCAGTACCGTTTTCTCCTATATCAGTAAATATGATAATGATGGAAGACCAACTAGCTTAACCACTCCTGATATTATTCCGGATGATATGTTATCTACGATCAATGCAGCATTACCAGAAGCTACAGACTTGAGAAAAACAAATCCGCAGTTTCTTACCAGTACTGCCAGTTCCAATATTGTGATCACAAAAGATGCAGAAGTATTTATCACATTTGTTTCGGAAGGTGCAGGCTATAGAAATTCTGTTGGTTTTTACAGCTACCCAACCAATACACCCCCAAAATCTTTAGCCGACATCAAGCAAGTAAGTTTTGTTTTCCCTAATGCAAGTTTTTTGGGCAGCAACGGTTCTATGCTTTCAGGTGATAAAATAAGTATAGGTAAATTCAGTGCCGGCACTACGGTAGGTATTGTACTTTTTGCCAATGGTTGGAATGGAAAAGAAGTAGATGTAAAAAGTACTGCTTATTTCACCGACTATTTCTTAAATCCGGAAAAGGATCCAACCTTACAAAGACACAATGTTTTACTTAAATATAATAACACGTATTTAATTGGGTTTGAAGACTTAGACAGATCTAGCAGTGGTTGCGATCAAGATTTTAATGATCTTGTTATTTATGCATCTGCCAATCCGATTGATGCTATTTCTGCTAATGGTGTAGCCACCCCTACTAAACCAAAAGACACAGACGGTGATGGTGTTGAAGATAGTATAGATCAATTTCCAACAGATCCTGCTCGTGCTTTTATTAATTATTATCCTGCCAAAGATAGTTGGAGTACATTAGCATTCGAAGATAACTGGCCTGTATCCGGAGATTACGATATGAACGATGTAGTGGTAAACTATAACTATTCATGGGTAACAAATGCCAGCAATAATGTAGTAGAAATGTTTGCTAATTTTCAACCTATCGCCAATGGTGCCTCCTTCCAAAATGGCTTTGGTATTCAATTTCCATTTAGCAGTAGTGCTGTTTCTGCCGTTACCGGCGCTTCAACAACAGCTAATTATATCAAATTTAATAGCAATGGTACAGAAGCCGGACAAACAAATGCGGTAATTATTCCTTTCGATAATATGCGGTCAGTATTAAGTAATACAAATGGTGCCTATTTTGTAAATACAGATATGGCCTTACCAAAAGTTACAGGCACAACGATCAATATGAAAGTTAGTTTCACAAGCCCCATTGCTATCAGTAACTTCAATACTGTGCCTTTCAATCCATTCATTATAAGTAATTTGAGAAGAGGGTTCGAAATACATTTACCCGGACAATTACCAACTGCATTAGCCGATAGAACGCAGTTCGGTCAGGGTATAGATGCAACAAATACTACAACAGGCGTTTACTACGTAACAAAACAAAATTATCCTTGGGCTATTAATTTTACCTCACCATTTATATATCCTATCGAAAGAAGTTCTATCGCAGATGCGTATCCCAATTTCTTAAAATGGGCTGCTTCGGGAGGTACCCTGTACACTGATTGGTTTTTAAATTCAAGTGTTGGCTTCCGAAATACAAGTTTATTATACACAAAGTAATTTAATCAGTACCCCCCATACACCTGGCTCATTCATTAGAATGAGCCTTTTTTATATTGACAATGGCATCAGACAAAATATTGTAAACATCCAGAGAAAGCATATCATCAAGTATAAAAGACTTATGTAATGATATCGTTTCAAGATCTCCTCTAAAAGCCGGGCCGGCCTGTAATAAATGCGGAGGAGCAGTTGTAATGGCTATGGCGGTTTCTTGAATGATAGGATAGAATAATGCAAAATCAATTCCTTCCTTTTCACAAAATTCAGCGCCTAAGCTATATAAGCAATTCGAAAAGTTAGCTGTCAATGTAGCTACATAATGCATCTTCCGACGTTTGATATCATTGGCCTGAATCACTGTATTTGTAAACTTGTGTGCCACTGAGATAATGATATCAAGAGCCATTTGATTAGACCCATCAATCGCAACATTCAATTCTCCGAAGCTATTCATCGATTTACGTAGCATTTTCATTGGCCAAAATACACCGTAACAACTGGAGCAGATATTAATTACTTCTTTACTAACCGTTCCCGAGGTATGATAAACAGGTTTATCACCTAGATTTAGTTGAGCAGCAATATTCGTAATCGCTTTATCAGATACGGCAATAAAATAGATATCTGCATCTTTATCTATGGATTCTATACTATCAACGGCCTCTCCGCCAACTTCCTTCGTAAGTAATACAGCATCGGATAAATGTCTACTATATACCTGCTTAATATGAAATTTTGCGGATACTAGGGATTTTGCTAAAACCCAAGCCATATTACCGGCTCCAATCATTACAACCTGCATATCTTTGATTTATGAAAATGAAATTAACGCAAAGGATGCTTATTGGATACTATAGAACAAAGTTTC
>JAIEQT010000253.1 GCA_019747455.1 Chitinophagaceae bacterium
TTGTGAACCACATTCATTGGGAGGAAGATTAATGGGGGGTGCGAAAGAAGTGAAAATATTTGGTGAGTTCTATAAGGTAGTTGCAGAAGTAGGACAAATGCGTAGCATGAGTGCTCATGGTGATTATGATGATCTATGCCAGTTCTTAGCTTGTCAAAATCCAGAGGCGGTAAAAACACTTTTTTTAGTACATGGGGAGCATGAAGTACAAATTGATTTTGCAGCCAGACTAAGAAGAAAGGGTTTTAGAGATGTGGTGATACCGGAAATGCATCAGCAGTTTATGTTAGATTGATGCAGTCATTTAATCTTTCTGCTTTTATTAGCTACTTGCTAAATTGTAGCGACTGTTTTTTACGCTGAAAATTAACTGACCTTTCCTTCCAATTCCTCAATAGTTTTTTTAGCCTGTGCCAGCCGAATAGCTTTATTCTTATCTACTAATTTATGCGTTGCCCAATGCTCTAATCTATGATGCAATGGAATGATCAGCGCTGCTAGCGCTACCAACCCCAATAACATCAAAATAGGGGAATGGTCTGTTATTTTTTCAAGGAAGGGGTGAAGGAGCAGGTTAATAAATTCAAATACAACCAATAATACCAATACACTCAAAAAGGCTACTACTTTATGACTTACGATAAAGCTAGTGCTTAATAATAGGAAAATAATAATAGCGGTTAAAATACCAATAGCAATGAATACTAATTGAATATTATGCTTTCGATCCTCAGTTTGCTTTAAAAGCTCGGCTTTTCGTTCTTGTTCTAGTTGAGTTTGTTCAAGTGTTAAACTTTCAACAGTCGATGATTTATTTCGGTTATACAGGCTATCGTTTACAGTGATATAAAGTTTTTGATAGTAATAAGCACTATCCGTTTCGTGAAGTTGATCGAATAGTGTAGACAATAATTTATATGAATCTTTTAATCCCTTTAAATAATTAATTTTTTGTGAAGCATACAGAGCTCTTTTGACATAAATAAACGATGAATCATGATTATTAGACTCTTTGAAACAATTGGCTAAACCTAAATTAAACCATACAACTGGTCTTGAGCCATAAATACTATCTCTTCTGTTTCTCATGAGGCCTGCCCCTGCCGAAGCATAAAAAGACTTTGCAATTTGATAGTTCTTCAATTTATAGTGAACATCAGCGAGATATATTTCCGTTGTTGGGAGTAACGATGATTTGTTATTTACTACTAATGTATATGCTTGTTGTGCGTAGTATAGCGCGGAATCTAAACGATTTAATTGTGCGTAGGTATATCCTAGATTCAACATAGGTATTCGAAGGTCGCTCATGTTATTAGTTAAATTAGCAATATCTAGTGATTTATTATAAAATTCGAGTGCCTTTTCATAATTTTCATATTCTTTATGCACATTACCCATGCCAGCTAAGCTTCCTATGATTGCGGAACTATCGTGGATTTTTTCAGCGATACTCACAGATTTATATGCGTCTTTCAGTGCATCGGCCGTCTTTCCTTGCCTGAACTTTAGCTCATATGAAGCTCTAAGTGTAATAAAAATATATTTATAATTTTGAATCTCCGTGGCTACGTCTGCTAGCCTTTTAAGATAATAGTTCCCGCTATCAGTGAAATTGTATCCGTACCAATTTTGTAAACTGTCTAACGCGATTAGGGTTGTAGTATCCTTTTTCCCCAGCGCTACAATGGCTTTCCATTGCTGAACCTTAGCTTTATTTTGGGCAGATATATTTAAGAGGAATAATAGCAGTATTACCAATATGGCAGTTTTTTGCATATCTCTATTTTTTGAAAGATTAATTTATAATGCTATTCCAGGACTTTATTAAAATTCCATTGCTTCTTTTTTGTGATTCTTTACCCCCGTAAATTAATTCTTTTCCAATACTACTGCTATGTAATGAGGAATAATAATCCAATCCTTTAAAAAAAGAACCAGCAATTGTTTCACCTGCTTTTACTTCCATTGCTGTTAGTTTAGTACCATCTTCTGCAATAATATCTATTTCATTACCTGTTTTATCTCGCCAGAAGAAAAGATTATCGGGTTTGCCTGCGTTAAATCGTTGTTTCAATAATTCAGTCAATATCATATTTTCAAATAGAAAGCCTTTTGCTGCGTGAGTTGTAATTTGTTTTGCATCATTTATACCTAATAAAGCACAAGCAACCCCCGTATCATAAAAATATAATTTTGGTGATTTAATAACTCTTTTATTAAGGTTCTGGTGGTGGGGTTTTAATAAATAAATAATATAGCTGCTTTGTAAGATACTTAACCAGGAGGCAACTGTTTTTGCATCTAAACCACAATCATTTGCTAGTGCAGCTAAATTTAATAGTTGCCCGGTTCTGCCTGCGCAAAGCCTAAGCATTTTCATAAATAATGATAAATCACTAATATTTTTTAATTGCCTTACATCTCTTTGTATATAAGTAGCTATATAGCTATTATACCAATCGGGTGCATTTATTTTACTTAGAATTTGCTCTGGGTAACCACCATTAAAAATATGCCATGCATAATTAGCTTTTAGTTTCTTGTTTTCTTGTAACTCCCTTAGTGATAAAGGTAGTAATTGGATGTAAGCTATTCTGCCCGAAAGTGTTTGGGATATGTTTTCTTGCAACAAAAAATTGTTAGAGCCTGTTAGTATGAACATGCCCTTTTGTCTTGTTTCATCTAATATTTGTTGTAAATAGGAGAATAAGTGTGGGGCCTTTTGAATTTCATCTAAAATGGCTCCAGAAGGAAATTGATTTAAAAAAGCCCTAGGGTCTTGTGTAGCAAACTCTAAGGTATCCGGGTTTTCTAAAGAAATATAGGGTTTATTTGGAAAAGATTCTCTACACAAAGTGGTTTTGCCACTTTGCCGAGGGCCTACAACGGCTACACTCCGAAAGGAACCGGCAAGTTTTAATAATTGAACTTTAGCTTTGCGTTGTATCATGCCTCAAATATAGTACTATTTTGGACAAATCAGGAATTAAATTCCCGATTTGTCCAAAATGATAAACACCATTGCTATATTCCAAAAATAAGGTAGCTTCATAGCAATTACTAAAATTAGTGTAATGAAGAACTTTCAATTCCTTTTTATCTTATTCCTTTTCGCTATTTCAGTTTCAGCCCAAAAAATCAAATATGAAGTTAGCTTCCCCAATATCCTGCATCACGAAGCACAAATAGCAGTTGTTGTAGAGCATATTCCACAGCAAAGTTTAGTATTTCGGATGAGTCGTTCTTCTCCCGGCCGCTATGCTACGCATGAATTCGGGAAAAATGTGTACGCTGTAAAAGCTTTTGATAAAGCTGGTAAACCGGTTTTTGTAAATCGTACAGATGGGGATGCATATATCATACCATCTTATAAAGGATATGTGAAATTGGAATATACGCTTTACGCTAATTATGCCGATGGTACCTATGCAGGAATTGATATAGGAGGGGTACACTTGAATATGCCTGCTAGTTTTATGTGGGTGAAAGGTGCCGATCAAGTGCCCATACAAATTGAATTTGAGTTGCCTAATAAAAACTGGCAAATTGCTACCCAATTGAAGCCAGGTAATAGGCCTACTAGTTTTTCGGCACCGGGTTTGCAATATTTTATGGATAGTCCGGTACGTATGGCCAATCTTATTTCTAAGAAATGGGAGCTTATAAACCCCGATGGTAAAAAATATGGTTTCGAATTAGCGCTCGATGCCAAAGCTGCTGATTCTT
Source organism: Chitinophagaceae bacterium (assembly GCA_019747455.1). Lineage (GTDB taxonomy): Bacteria > Bacteroidota > Bacteroidia > Chitinophagales > Chitinophagaceae > Sediminibacterium. The sequence goes on from JAIEQT010000253.1 coordinate 3,730, forward strand.
CTGCTCAATCATTTGCTAATAAAGTAAAACGTATTACACAAGAGGCACAAGCTGTTTTTGGTGAGCTACCTAATTATGATTATGGTAAATATGTTTTTTTAGCCAGCATCAATCCTTATGTAAAAGGCGACGGTATGGAACATAGAAATTCAACAATGATCAGTTTGCCTATTGTATTTAGTGATAATAATGGATTGCTGGAAGTATTTGCACATGAATTTTTTCATTGTTGGAATGTGGAACGTATTCGTCCGAAAACAATAGAGCCTTTCAATTTTGAGAAGAGTAATATGAGCGATGGATTATGGTGTGCCGAAGGTTTTACGCAATATTACGGCAGTCTTATCATGCGCCGGGCAGCATTGGATGATGATGCCTCTTTTGTTTCAACAGTTGGTTCTTTGATCAACACTAAAATGAATACCACCGGCGCACGCAGATTTTCTCCTGTAGAATCCAGCAAACATGCTGTGTTTGTTGATGCCGGCGTTGCGGTTGATAAAACGAATTACCCTAACATGTATACTTCTTACTATCCTTATGGCGCTGCCATTGCATTAGCCCTGGATCTTGCATTGCGTACCAAGTTTACAAACCTGAATGTGGATGGTTATATGACCGCATTATGGAAAAAATTTGGGAAGACTGAAATAGCGTATACCGTTGCTGGTTTACAAGAGGCTTTGATTAGTTATACCGGTAATAAAGATTTTGCTACTGATTTTTTCGACAAATATATTAACGGACATGAACCTTATGATTATGCAACGCCTTTAAAACAAGCAGGTATCATGCTTAAGCAACCACAGCTTGGTAAAGCCTGGTGGGGAACTGTACGGTATGCCGATGCTAATAATCTTACCATTCAAAATAATACCATTTTAGGTACACCAATTTATGAAGCAGGGTTGGACGTAGATGATAAAATTGTAGAATTGAATGATATGACTGTTTCCAAATCTTCACAGGTAGACAGTATTGTACGTAGTTATAAACCCGGCGATAAAATCAAAATCGGATACTTACACAGAGGAGAGAAACAAGTAACGGAATTAACATTTAGCGAATCTCCGCTGTTTCAGGCAACACTATTTGAAAAAGAGGGCTTACCCGTTACCTCCGAGATAATAGCCTTTAGAAAAAAATGGTTTGGAACTAAAGTTCAATAGAATGATAAAAAAATCAACTATACAATTATTACGATTTCCATTTTCTTTTTTCTTAATGCCCGTTTTTTGGTTTGCGGTAAGTATGCAAGAGAAAGTCAATTGGGCACCTACCTGGGTATTATTTTTTATTCTACATATACTAATATACCCTTCCAGCAATGGATATAATAGTTTGCAGGATCAGGATACGGGAAGCATAGGGGGACTTGAACATCCGCCAAAGCCGGATTTACAATTGCAATATGTAACGCGCATCATGGACATTTTAGCAATTATTTGGATGTACCATTTTTTTGGATTTCAATATGCTTTGATATTGTTAGTATATGTGATTTTCTCAAGGCTCTATAGTTTTAGAGGCATCCGCCTAAAAAAATACCCTATCGTAGGTTACTTAACGGTAGTATTAAACCAAGGGGCGCTCATATTCGTGTTAGCTAGTATGATAAGTAGTGGTATTTCTTTTTCTACAATTTCACCTCTTTTAATAATCGCGGCTACATTACTGATAGGTGGCTTTTACCCAATAACTCAAATTTATCAACACGAACAAGATAAAGATGATGGGGTAACCACTATTTCAATGGTGTTGGGAAAACGGGGAACATTCATTTTTTGTGGGACTCTTTATTCCATTGCTTTTGCTTGTTTAGCTTTTTACATGCAGTCTGCCGGAGAACTGAAACAATTTTTCATTTTGCAAATCTTTTTCCTGCCCGTTATAGTATATTTCATGACCTGGGCAATGGCTGTTTGGAAAGATGAAAGGAATGCTGATTTTAAACGTACAATGCGTATGAATTGGATTGCTTCTATTTGTACGAACGCAGGCTTTATTTTTTTACTTTCAATGAAATCGTTTGGCTAATATTATCTCAATAGGTACAGCAGTACCAGCATATAAGCATCAGCAAAAAGATATTTTGGCTTTTATGCAGACTGTTTATCAATTGCCCGAAAAAGAGAATCGGATCCTAAAATTTCTGTACGACCACAGCGGTATTGAGAGTAGATACGCTATAATCCCCGATTATAGTAATGCATACCTAAAATCAAATTTTATCCCCGATAATCTTGCAGATGCTTTTCCTCTACTAGAAAGCAGGATGAAGCTGTATGAAGAGCAAGCACTTCCGCTTTCAATCTCAGCAATCAATAAAGCCATTGATACTTATATTCCCGCTAATCATATCACACATTTGATTACAATCAGTTGTACAGGTATGAGTGCCCCTGGTCTTGATTTACAATTGATGGAAGTATTAAAGTTATCACCAGATATTTTCAGGAGTTCGATTAATTTTATGGGCTGTTATGCTGCTATTCATGGCTTGAAAATGGCTAAAATGATTTGTGATAGCACACCCCATGCTAATGTAGTGATTGTAGCTACTGAGTTATGTACGCTACATTTTCAAAAGGAATATTCGGAAGATAATGCGGCCAGCAGTTTGTTGTTTGCCGATGGCGCCGCTACCGTATTGATCAGTAATCAATTAATAAGTAGTACAGCATTACAAATTGATGGCTTCTATGCAGCGGTTGCTAATAAGGGAAAAGAACATATGGCTTGGGAATTGAGTAGTAAAGGATTTTTGATGCGGCTTAGTAGCTATATCCCTCAATTGATTGAATCTGATATTAATGCGTTAGTTGCTGCAGCTATGAAAGCAACAGGTAATAAAAAAGGAACTATAACCAATTGGTGCATACATCCCGGTGGTAAAAGAATTTTAGATTTGATTGAGAAGAAGCTAGGGCTAACAGATATTGATTTATCGGTATCTCGAGAAGTATTGAAAGAGTACGGTAATATGTCGTCACCCACCGTTTTATTTGTGCTTAAGAAATTGATGGAAGCATCAGGTGATAGCCACGCAAATATGATGGGTATGGCTTTTGGTCCTGGTTTAACTATGGAAACTTTTTTTGTAAGTAGAAAATGAATTTTGCGAAACGCAGTGATATGAAAGAATTACTCGACGGGGATCAGATTCCTTTCGAAGATATTCTTTTGAATATGCAGGAATTAAATACAATCAACACATTGCTTGGTGGTCATACTATTACTATCGCTGGATTTAAAGCATTAGCCGGCAATAAAAAGCAGATTCATATATGCGAAATCGGTTGTGGAGGCGGCGATAACTTAGTGGCAATATATCAATATGCCAAGAAAAAAAAGATTGCGTTAACAATCACAGGTATTGATATTAAAAGAGAATGTATAGCCGTAGCACAAAAAAGAGATGAACTCAAGGAGGCGAGTTTATTGGTTTCGGATTATCGTGACGTTCATTTTTTGAAAAAGCCTGATATTATTTTTTCCAGTTTATTTTGTCACCATTTTACCAATGATGATTTGGTAAAACAAATATGGTGGATGCAAGAAAGTGCCTCGATCGGTTTTTTTATTAATGATCTGCAACGACATTGGCTTGCATTTTATGCTATCAAGCTACTCACGCAAATATTCTCATCTTCTTATTTGGTAAAAAATGATGCACCACTTAGTGTGGCCAGAGGCTTTATAAAAAAGGAGTGGGAGGCTATTTTTCATCAGGCAAGTTTGAAGAAGTATTCCATCCATTGGAAATGGGCTTTTCGTTATTTGGTACTAGTTAAAAAAGAGCCGTATGCAAGTACATGATATTGCCATAGTAGGTGGTGGTTTGGGTGGACTAACGCTTGCTATTCAAGCTGCACAGCAAGGATATTCGGTTGTATTATTCGAGAAAGAAAAATATCCTTTTCATAAAGTTTGTGGTGAGTATATTAGCATGGAGAGTTGGGATTTTTTGAATCGTTGCGGGATTAATTTGTCGGCGATGTCGTTACCACAGATAAATAAATTATCAATTTCCGATACAAAGGGTGTGCAGTATAATTTTAAGCTTCCATTAGGGGGCTTTGGTATTAGTAGATTTATGTTGGACCGGTTGTTGGCTGAAAAGGCTATTGCAGCGGGTGTAGATTTACGAATTGGCGAAAAAGTTGTGGGGGTAAGGTTTGAGGAAGAAGGTATGAGGTATAAGGGGGGAGGTAAAAGGGGAAAGGAAGAAAGGGGAATACATGTTATTGAAACTAGCAAAAGTTTAGTAACTGCAGAGGTGGTTATAGGTGCTTTTGGGAAGCGATCGAATATTGATGTTGGGTTAAAACGCCCTTTCATTCAAGCAAAAGCAAATAAGATCAATAATTTCATTGGTGTAAAATATCATATCCGATATGCGAATGAAACCGATACCATTGCGTTGCATAATTTTAAAGATGGCTATTGTGGCATTTCCTCTATCGAAGAAGGAAAATCTTGTTTATGCTATTTAACAACGGCTGCAAATTTGGCTGCCAATAATAATAGGATAGATCTCTTAGAGCAAAATATTCTTTCTGCAAATCCCTCGCTAAAAAAAATTTTTATTGAAGCAAAGCATATGTATGCCAAACCGGAAGTTATTTCTCAAATTAGTTTTGATAAGAAAGAGCAAGTAGTAGATCATATGTTGATGGTGGGTGATGCCGCCGGCATGATCACCCCTTTGTGTGGGAATGGGATGAGTATGGCTATGGAAGCCGGTTTTTTAGCTATGCAACAGATAGATTATTTTTTAAAAGGCCAGATCTCCAGAACCCGAATGGAGCTGTTGTATACACAAAGATGGAAAAATCATTTCTCGTTCCGAACTGCTATTGGTAGGCGGGTACAAACGTATTTTGGTGGAGCTTCAACGGGTATTTTTTTGCGCGTTATGAAAACAATCCCACCCTTGGCGCAATTGCTCATTAAGCAAACGCACGGGAAGGGGTTTTAATGCTTTTTTACTAATCGCAGGTTTTCATATATTTAGTAGCATAGTATTTATTCGGGGTATTGCTGAGCACTGCCAAGCAAGTAGCACAAGTACTATCTGTTTCAGGTTCTTTTAAAAATTTTATGTTGAATACCAATCCACTTCTGTCTGCTGTAAGTGTTTGAGGCATAGCAGCTAAGCTTTGGCAACTAAATCTGGTTGTAAAAACATGGTCGTATGTTTTTCCTTCAAATGTAAAATTATCTACACCTAAATTATAATATTTGCTATCCTGAATTTGTAGAATAGCGTTTCCACACATTTCCTTAATTAGTTTTACTGATATACAACCTGCTGGTAGATCTGTTTCATTTTTTGTACAACCGCTGATTAAAAATATCACTAAGCATAAGGCTACTATCTGTTTTTTCATAATCTTTTTTTTACACTGACCCATAGCGAGGATTAATCGTTGCATCCGGGATTGCCATTACTCGCTTCGCTCGTAATGTCTTCCTGCAAAGTTGGGCGTACCCAAAGCCTTCGCAACGGCTTCGCCGTTGCATGCGTTGTCCATTTGTTCGCTATATTAAGCAAGCTTAAGTAGCTCTCAAATGAACAACGCCTCTCCAACTTCGTTGGAAAGGCGTTTGTACCCGGTACGGGAATCCCCGCCCGACTGACGTCAGTCGGGCGGGGAACCTTGGCTTTGCCCCAATATTTTTGCAATGTTTTTTTACCCGCAGCAGACTTAAAATATTTTTCTTTAGTCCTTGCTTTTTGGAAAGAGTTGCGTTGTTCAGCATAAACTAATATCCAAGGGATATGTCCTTTACTAAAAGGAGATTTGCCTATTATGCTCAGCAATTCTTTTTATTAGGTTTTTGGATATTCCTACTTAAAGAATATTAGTTTTGAGGCTTTTTAAAACATAAACGTTTACCCGGATTGCCATTACTCGCTTCGCTCGTAATGTCTTCCTGCAAAGTTGGGCGTACCCAAAGCCTTCGCAACGGCTTCGC
>JAIEQT010000069.1 GCA_019747455.1 Chitinophagaceae bacterium
TATAAAAAGGATCTTTCCGTCTTTGCTTCATGAAATTTGAAAAAAACATATTAATTACCGGGGGCGCCGGTTTTATAGGCTCGCATGTTGTAAGATTATTCGTTAATAAATATCCTGATTATACTATTGTTAATGTAGATGCGCTAACCTATGCTGGGAATCTTGAAAACTTAAAAGACATAGATCAAAAAACTAATTATCATTTTGAGAAAGTAAATATTCTAGAGCCTACTGCTATTGAAGCGGTATTTGAAAAATATGGCATAACGGATGTTATACATTTAGCGGCTGAGTCGCATGTTGATCGATCCATTGTTTCGCCGCTTGATTTTGTGTATACCAATATTATCGGCACCGTAAATCTATTAAATACGGCTAGGAATAAATGGAAGGATGCTTATGATCGGCACAGGTTTTATCATATTTCTACCGATGAGGTTTATGGATCTTTGGGAGAAAAAGGTTTATTTAAAGAAACCACCCCCTATGATCCGAATTCACCCTATTCAGCTAGTAAAGCGGCTTCGGATCATTTTGTAAGAGCATATAGAGAAACCTATCACATGCAAACAGTGGTATCTAATTGCTCTAATAATTATGGCCCATATCATTTTCCGGAGAAATTAATACCATTATTTATTAATAATATTATTCAAGAAAAACCATTACCGGTTTATGGCGATGGCTTGTATACAAGAGATTGGTTATATGTGAAAGATCATGCACTGGCTATTGATCTGGTTTTTCATCAAGGAGTTGATGGTGAAACCTATAATATTGGCGGCTTTAATGAATGGAAAAATATCGACCTGGTTAAATTGCTCTGTAAACAAATGGATGAAAAATTAGGAAGAGCAGAAGGCTACAGCGAAAAACTCATTACCTATGTGAAAGACAGACCAGGTCATGATCGGAGATATGCCATTGATGCATCCAAAATCAACCAAGAACTTGGGTGGAAGCCAACTGTTACTTTCGAAGAAGGATTAGCAGAAACAATCGACTGGTATTTACAAAATACAGAATGGTTGCAAAATGTAACAAGCGGAAACTATCAACACTATTATCAATCTATGTATTCTAACCGCTAGTATGAATATTGAATTTACTTCTTTAGAAGGCTGCTATATTATCCACGACACATTCTTTGGTGATAACAGAGGTTATTTTTTTGAAAGTTTTAATCGAAAAACTTTTCTGGAAAAAACAGGATTAGCAGTTGATTTTGTACAGGATAATCAGTCGAGCTCCAAACGAGGTGTTTTACGCGGGCTACATTTTCAGCATGGAGAATTCGCACAGGCAAAGCTGGTTAGGGTTTTAAAAGGTTCAGTTTTGGATATAGCAGTTGATTTACGCAGAGAATCTAAAACTTTTGGTCAGCATGTGGCAGTTGAATTATCTGAAGATAGCCGAACCCAATTTTTTGTACCAAGAGGCTTTGCCCATGGCTTTGTAGTATTAAGTGAAGAAGCTGTTTTCTTTTATAAATGTGATAATTATTATCATAAAGCTTCCGAGGGTGGTATCATTTACAATGATCCCGATCTGGGTATCGATTGGAAAATTGATAAATCATTACATATACTTTCTGAGAAAGACACTATCTTACCTCCGCTGAAAGATATTATTAGCACGTTACGTTTTTAATTTTAAAAATTATACTATGAAAGGAATTATTCTAGCAGCCGGTTCAGGAACAAGGTTGTATCCAATCACAAGAGGAATTAGTAAACAGTTGATGCCGGTTTACGACAAGCCCATGATTTATTATCCGCTTTCTGTACTCATGCTTGCGGGTATCAAAGACATTCTTTTTATAACGGCACCACATGATTTAGATCAGTTTAAACGGTTGCTGGGAGATGGTTCTGAGCTTGGTTGTAATTTTCAATATGAGGTACAGCATGTACCAAATGGGTTAGCACAAGCTTTTGTAATTGGAGAAAAATTCGTTGGGAAAGATAAAGTTGCCCTAATTCTTGGCGATAATATTTTTTACGGTGCAGGCTTTAGTAAATTGGTACAATCTTTTTCAGATGTGGATGGTGCAGCCGTATTTGCTTATGAAGTAAATGATCCGGAGCGTTATGGCGTGGTTGAATTCGATGCCAATCAAAAAGCCATATCTATAGAAGAAAAGCCTAAACAGCCTAAATCTAATTATGCTGTACCAGGTTTATACTTTTACGATAATGATGTGATAGAGATTGCCAAAAATATTAAGCCTTCCGCGAGAGGTGAATATGAGATAACAGATGTTAATGGTGAATATTTAAAGCGCGGAAAATTGCAGGTAGGTATTATGAATAGAGGCACTGCCTGGTTAGATACCGGCACTTTCGATTCATTTAGTGATGCCTGCGAATTTGTAAGAGTTATTGAAAAACGCCAAAGTCAAAAAGTAGGTTGCATAGAAGAAGTAGCCTACAGAATGGGCTTTATCGATACCGATAAATTAATGGAGTTGGGTGAGAAATATGCTAAAAGTGGTTATGGCGAGTATTTGAAGAGATTAAAAAAATAATTAATCTGTTTAAGTTTTTTTATTAAAAGCTGTTCTATTGTGGAACAGCTTTTTGTTTTATGCTGTTTAGCTATAATCTTTTGGTTATTAATGAGTTATTTAAAAATAAGTTCGGATATTTATTAACTTTCATAAACAATTACACAGTTTTGGTGTTTTGATAAGTAATATGAATGCTTTTACCATAAAAGATTTAGAGAATCTCTCCGGGATTAAAGCGCATACTATACGTATTTGGGAGCAGCGTTATAGTTTTTTAAACCCGCAACGTACGGATACTAATATCCGATATTATTCTAATGTAGAGCTGAAGACAGTACTTAATATTGCCCTTTTAAATAAGTTCGGGTATAAGATTTCTCATATCGATAAGATGACCCCAGACGAGATGAAGGAGAAGATCTTATCCTTATCTCAAGTGCAAGCCCAACAAGAACGAATCGTTAACGAAATGATTCATTCTATGGTGGATATGAAAATGGATGAATTTGAAGCTGTTTTAGATAACTATATTTTAGCTAAGGGTATTGAAAAAGCTATTACCCAAATCATATTTCCTTCCATGGAGCGTATTGGGGTATTATGGCAAACGAACCATATTAACCCAGCTCAAGAGCATTTGGTTACTAACATTGTTAGACAAAAACTAATTGTAGGCATTGAGTCTACTAACAGCCATATTAAAAATGATACCTCTGTTTTATTGTTCTTGCCGGAAGGAGAACACCATGAGCTTGGTATATTATTCATGAGTTATTTATTAAAAAGCAGAGGAATCAATACATTATATGTTGGTGCCAACATTCCTATCAAGGACGTAGAATATGTGGCCAATATCAAGAAGCCGAATCTTTTATACACTCACCTTACATCCGTTGCTTATAATTTCAATTTTGAAAAGTTCCTGATTAACTTTCAAAATCGAATGCCGGATTTCAAATTGGTTATTTCCGGATCCCTTACCCAAACCTATAAAAAGCGAGTTCCTACCAATGTTTCGTTTAAAAAATCACTATCTGAAGTGATGGAATACGTTTCTTCTCTCTGATATTTCACTTTTTATTTTGTTGAACGTTTTTTTTCTTAATGAGCTGATTAATAAGTTGTTAGCTAAATATATATAAAATATCGTTATATATATTTATATGTAAATCAGTATAAATTTTACAAACCCTTATTTTTGTTTCATCTTTTTAAAAAAAATGTAAACAAAAATATTTCCTAGGCTCATTTATTGTGTTTAGATTTACATCGTAAATTATTAAACAATTTTTATGTCGACGCAAGAATTTAACCAGATGCTCTTACATAATACAGAGTTCTTGAAGCCTTTTGCGATAACCCTTACGCGTGATCATGAAGCTGCGAAAGACTTATATCAGGAAACCTTGTTTCGTGCGTTGGCAAACAAAGACAAGTACAACGTAGGTACTAATATAAAAGCATGGTTGTACACGATCATGCGTAATATCTTTATAAACAACTATCGCAGAAAAGCTAAACAAGCCACTATATTTGATAGTACACCGAATGAGTTTTTATTAAGCGTTAATAAAGGGGTAGTGGCTAATGATGCGGTGGCTACTTTAAATTTAAAAGAGGTTAAACAAGCTATTCACGATCTTCCTGATATTTTCAAACATCCATTTCTTTTGTACTTCGATGGGTACAAATACCACGAAATAGCCGAAATGCTTCAAGAGCCTTTGGGTACTATCAAAAGTAGAATACACTTTGCCAGAAAATTACTTAAGTCGCATATTCAACGTTTTTAAATTATATAGGTGCCCAATAAGAAAGCTATTGTAATAGGGTCGGGCTTCGCTGGTTTGTCGGCAGCTTCATTTCTTGCCCAAAAAGGATGGCATGTTACGATCGTAGAAAAACATGTAACACCGGGTGGGAGAGCCAGAAGCTTTAGTGTGGATGGATTTACTTTTGATATGGGACCGAGCTGGTATTGGATGCCGGATATTTTTGATAGGTATTTTGCAAGCTTCGGAAAAAAAACTAGTGACTATTATACATTGGAAAGATTAGATCCGTCCTATCGGGTATTTTGGCCCGATGGCATAACGGATATTCCAGCGAACTATGATGCGCTTAAAAAGGTTTTTGAATCTATTGAACCGGGGAGTGCTAAGGCTCTCGACCAATTTTTAGAAGAAGCCGCGTATAAATATGAAGTGGGTATTCATAAATTAGTTTTTAAACCTTCACAGTCTATTACAGAGTTTATTGATCCTCAGTTACTTGCCGGAATTTTTAAGCTAGATGTATTTAGTTCCATGAAAAAACATGTAGCTAAATATTTTAAACATCCACGCATTGCTGAGCTAATGGAATTCCCGGTACTATTTCTCGGCGCCCTACCTGAAAAAACACCTGCTTTATATAGTTTAATGAACTATGCCGATATCAAAGGAGGAACCTGGTACCCGCAAGGTGGTATGGTTAAAATTGCAGAGGGTATGTATCAGTTGGCGTTGTCATTGGGGGTTCAATTTTTATTCAATACAGAAGTAAAAGTCATTCATACTATTTCTCATAAAGCTACCGGTATCCAGGTTTCAAAAAATGAAGATGAATGGCAAATAGATGCCGATGTAATCGTTGCAGCCGCAGATTATCATCATGTGGAAACCAAACTCTTAGCACCACATAATCGTACTTATACTGAGGCTTATTGGGATAGTAGGGTAATGGCTCCCAGCTGTTTATTATATTATGTAGGCTTGAATAAAAAACTAAAAAATATCACACATCATAGTTTGTTTTTCGATAGCTCTTTCGCAAAACATGGGCAAGAAATCTATACTACCAAAGAATGGCCAACAGATCCTCTATTCTATGTTAGTGCTACCTCTGTAACAGATAATACAGTAGCACCAGCGGGCTGCGAAAACTTATTCCTATTAATACCCGTAGCATCTGACTTAAAGGGGGATACAGAAGAAGTTAGAAAAAAATATTTTGACGCGATTATTAAGCGTATGGAGAGCAAACTAGGAGAGTCTATAGCTGATGCCATCGTTTATTATAGATCTTTCGCTATAAGCGATTTCAAGAATGAATATCATTCTTTTAAAGGAAATGCTTACGGATTAGCGAACACTTTGCTGCAAACAGCTGTTTTAAAGCCATCTTGCAGAAGTAAGAAATTGGGAAATTTATTTTATGCGGGGCAACTAACAGTACCCGGTCCGGGGGTACCGCCGAGTTTGATAAGTGGGGAAGTGGTTGCTAATGAGGTAGTTAAGTTTTTTAATAGTTGATACAAAAATCATTTAGTAGTTTTAAAATACTAGAGTATGATGCAATTATTTCATGAGGTGAGTCAGGAATGCAGTCGCATTACAACAGAAAAATATAGCACCAGTTTTTCTTCCTCTATTCGCCTGCTCCATAAAGACTTGCGCACACCTATTTTTAATATCTATGGATTCGTAAGATTTGCAGATGAGATCGTAGATACATTCCATGATCATGATAAGGCATTATTATTGGAGGAATTCAAAGCGGCTACCTACGATGCCATAAATAGAGGCATCAGTTTAAATCCAATACTGCATAGTTTTCAGATCACTGTAAACCAATATAAGATTGACCATGCCTTGATCGATGCTTTTTTGTATAGCATGGAACTCGATTTGGACAAAAGAAAATATGATCGATCCGGATACGAGGAATATATTTATGGAAGTGCAGAAGTGGTTGGTTTAATGTGTTTACATGTTTTTTGCGATGGTAATAAAAGCGAATATGAAAGGTTGAAACCTTCGGCAAGAAGTTTGGGTGCTGCTTTTCAAAAAGTTAATTTTTTGCGTGACCTTAAAGCTGATTATGAGGGCTTAGACAGGGTGTATTTCCCGGGCTGTGATTTTAGAAATTTCACGAATGCAGATAAAGAACAAATAGAACTAGATATTCAGAAGGATTTTGATGATGCGTATAAAGGTATCATTGAACTTCCACTTAAAGCGAGATTTGGGGTATATGTAGCATACAAATATTATCTATCACTGTTTAAGAAAATCAAGAAAATTCAACCTCAAAAAATAATGGAGGAGCGTGTACGCATACCTGATTATGGGAAAATTTATATTTTGGCAAAAGCAGGCATTAGGAGTCAGCTAAACTTATTATGAACAAAGAGCAGGTTATACTGGTAAACGAACAGGATGTTGAATTGGGTTTCATGGAAAAGATAGAAGCACATGAGAAGGCTTTGCTTCATAGGGCTTTCAGCGTTTTTATTTTTAATGACCATGATGAGCTGCTGTTACAACAGCGAGCCATATCCAAATACCATAGCGGAGGATTATGGACGAATACATGCTGTAGCCATCCGCGGCCAGGTGAAAGTACTATCGATGCTGCTAATAGAAGATTAAAAGAAGAAATGGGTTTTGAAACTAAATTATACAAAGCATTTGATTTTGTTTATAAATCAGATTTTGAGAATGGGTTAACCGAACATGAGTTTGATCATGTGTATATAGGATATCATAATGGTCTCATACTTCCCGATCATAACGAAGTTGAGAACCACGCATTTCGATCTCTAGAGAAAATAAATGAATATATGATTTCTTATCCCCATTTTTTCACCTCTTGGTTTCATATCGCTTTTCCGAGGGTTAAATCATGGGTAGAAGAAAAAAAGACCCTTCTTGTGTAATGCATACAAATGCTTCTAAACAAGTTTTGATTATAGGTGCAGGAATAGCCGGAATAGCTACTGCTATTCGGTTGCGGTTAGCAGGATATCAAGTAAAAGTAATTGAAAAAAATAGTTATCCGGGTGGGAAGCTTTCTTCCTTTAAAAATGGAGAGTTTAGTTTTGATGCTGGCCCCAGTTTATTTACCCAACCTCATTTTATAGAAGAACTTTTTGAATTAGCAAAGGAAGATATTAATCGCTATTTCTCCTATCAAAAGGAACCGATTACGTGTACTTATTTTTATGAAGATGGTACCGTGATTAAAGCCTATACCGACAAGCAAAAACTAGCCGGAGAGTTACATGAAAAAACCGGAGAACCCGCGGAACATATTTATCGCTTTTTGCAATCTGCTGATAGACTTTATAGTAATATCGGGATTTTTTTTCTGGAGCAATCATTACACAAACTTAAAACGCTGTTCAAAAAGAATATTTTAGCAGCATTAGCTACCGCCCGCCCTAAATTCATTTTTAAATCTATGAATAGCTTTCATGAAGAAAGCTTTACATCCTCGAAGCTTGTGCAACTCTTTAACCGGTATGCTACTTATAATGGAAGTAATCCGTATAAAGCGCCTGCTATGCTAAGTATGATTCCTCATCTGGAATTTAATATTGGTACTTTTTATCCCAAAGGTGGCATGATTAGCATTACAAATGCATTAGTGGCCTTAGCAGAAAAAAAGGGGGTCTCATTTTTGTATAATCAGCAAGTAGATGAAATTATAGTAAGCAATAAGAAAGTGACGGGCGCTTTAGTAGGAGGGCAAAAAATAGACGCCGATATCATAGTAAGCAATATCGACGCGTATTTTACCTATAAATATTTGCTGAAAGATGATAATAAGGCGAAAAGAATTTTAAAACAGGAAAGAAGTAGTAGCGCTGTCATCTTTTATTGGGGTTTAAATAAATCATTTTCCCAACTCGGGCTGCATAATATTTTTTTCTCAAATGACTATAAAAAGGAATTTGATCACCTTTTCCGAAGTAAGCAAGTATTTGATGATCCAACAATATATATCAATATAACAGCTAAACCTGAACCGGGATTACATGCTCCTATTGACATGGAAAATTGGTTTGTAATGGTAAATGCTCCGGCTCATACAAACCAAGCTTGGCATGATCAGTTATTTTTGTATAAAAAGAATATTATTCAAAAACTGAATCGGATACTTGGTGAAGATATTGAGCCACATATTATTTGTGAAAATGTGTTAACACCGGCTGATATTGAACATAAAACTGCTTCCTATGCAGGCTCTCTTTATGGTACAAGCTCAAATAGTAAAATGGCTGCATTTTTAAGACATCCTAATTTTAGTTCCACAATTAAAGACTTGTTTTTTGTAGGGGGTAGCGTACACCCCGGTGGTGGTATTCCTTTATGTTTGCAGAGCGCTAAAATTACGGCATCCATAATCGCTAATCATGAATAAGATAATAATATCAAAAACTGCCACAGTATATATTGCAATTATCATTCATGGATTTGGTATTATAGGTATTTTATCTTCACAATATAGCGCGTGGTTTATTAAATGTACGCCATTTAACTTAATCATTATGGCTATCTTGTTGCTACTTCAGCAAGAAAAAACTAATAAAAAATTCTGGTTATTTGCCGGTATTTGTTTTTCTACAGGATTTATTGCAGAACTAGTGGGAACTCATACAGGCTTGTTATTCGGTGAATATTCATATGGTGAAAGGCTAGGTCCTAAATTGTGGCAAGTTCCATTGCTCATAGGATTAAACTGGTTTGTAATTGTTTATTGTGTAGGAAGCTTTATGGAAAAGCTCCACCATAGAATGGCCAGTGCCAGTTCAGCAGTTATTAGTCCCGTACTGGTAGCCATTTCTGTTATTATTGATGGGGCAGCCATAGCTACCTTATTTGATTATTTTATGGAGCCTGTTGCCATTTCCTTGGGCTATTGGCAATGGAAAACCCCCGATATTCCCTTCTATAATTATCTATGTTGGTTCGTATTAAGTGCCTTACTGTTATGGCTCATGCGGAAATTACAAATTTCTACAAAAAACCATTTTGCAACCCATCTGTTAATTATTCAAGGGTTGTTTTTTTTGATTTTGAACTTATTTTTATAGTATGATGTATGTATTTGTTACTTTATTGGTATTTGTGATTATGGAAGGTATAACCTGGCTTACACACCGGTATATAATGCATGGGTTTTTATGGTACTTACATGAAGATCACCACCAAAAAGGACCTGGTTTCTTTGAAAAAAATGATGCCTTCTTTATCATTTTTGCGATTCCAAGCTGGTTATGTATTATGCTGGGTAGTATGCATGAATTGTATTGGGTAGTAAGTATCGGAGCGGGTATTGCCATGTATGGGTTTGCTTATTTTTTAGTACACGAAATTATCATTCATCAACGTATTAAATTATTTACAAGAAGTAATAATCGTTACATTAAAGCAATTCGTTGGGCACATAAGATGCATCATAAACATCTGGAGAAAGA
>JAIEQT010000015.1 GCA_019747455.1 Chitinophagaceae bacterium
ATAAACCTCTAAAACCATATGCTCCTAATACTTGTAATAACCGGATCAATACATAACCGTTATACTGACTAACAAAGGTTATTCGATCAATAGGTTTATCGAGCAATGCATCCGCCTGATCCATATAGTAATCCAGCAATTGATTCTTCCAATTTTCGCTTAATTCAGCTTTTGCTTGCCACAACAAAGAGGCTACATCGTATTGTAATGCTCCTTTCATGCCGCCCTGAAAGTCTATAAAATGTACTTCGTCATCTTTTACGATAATATTCCTGCTTTGGAAATCGCGGAACATAAAGAATTTATTTTCTGTTCTGGTCAAATAAGTACTCAGGGCCTCAAAATCATCGAGCATAGCTTGTTTATCATAGGGCAATTGCAGGGTATCTAAAAAATAGTATTTAAAATAGAGCAAATCACTAAGAATAGCTTGTTTACCAAATTCACGAGCTGTTAAACAATAGTCGTAATTAAGCCCCTTATCCCCTAGAATTTGAACCCTTGCCAATTGTTGCAAGCTTTTGCAGAAAAGAGCATAAGTATGATCATTATGTCCTTTTTTTTCAAGTTCATTCAACAAAGAATTGATACCCAAATCTTCCTGAATATAGATCGTATTACTATGATTCACCCCATAAATAGCCGGAACCGGCAAGCCTGCTTCTTTAAAATGCTTGCTGAAATAAACAAAGGTTTGGGTTTCTTTTTGATGCAGGTTATAGGTGGCTATATATGTATTCTCGCTACTATATATTCTGAAATACACTCTATCACTACCGCTTTGGGGTATTTTTTCAATACGATCGGGTGATTTGCTGAATAAAGATTGAAACAAAATACCGATATCTGCTATAACTGCCTCCATGCAAAGCTTTTTACGAAAGTAAAGATTTGTAACTGCAAGAAATAGTATTTATTTTCAACTTATGAAAAACCTATTTACAATTTTATTTTTTTGCTACAGCCTTACGAGTGCCGCCCAAACTATTGAACGGTTTTATGATCCTAATTGGAAATACTGCGAACCGGCATATGCAAGATTTTATGGCATACTTAAAAATACCGATTCCGGTTGGCTGGTAAATGACTATTATTTAGCCACCAATCGCCTTCAAATGGCGGGATTATATACAGATACGGCAGGTAAAAATAAAAATGGCTTTTTTAAATATTACCATCCGAACGGATATTTGAAAACGAGCGGACAATATATTAATAACCAAAAACATGGACTTTGGATCTCATACCACTCAAACGGGGCTATGAGTGATTCGGCAGTATATAGAAATGGAATAGTTGAAAACTACGCACTAAGCTGGGATAGAGACGGAAGCCTTACAGATTCAATTTTTGTAGGAGCTAATGGATTTTCCGTGCAAGTAGCATGGTTTTCAAACGGTAATATCGCTATGGCTGGAAGGCTAAATGAGAAGAGAGAGAAATATGGTCGCTGGCAGTATTATTATAAAGAAGGCGGATTAAGCAGCTCTGAGGTATATGAAAATGATAAACTAACTCAGTTTACCTTTTTTACTAAGGATGGAAAGCCAATAGAAAATGCCAATTTTGAGGTTATTCCTGCTACTTTTCCGGGAGGAAATGAAGCATGGCAAAAGCATCTCTTAAAAAAACTTTATTTTCCTAATTATATACTCAAGAATACCACAAGTGTATCCGTTGTAGTTGAGTTTGAAATTGACGAAGAAGGGAAAGTACAAAATGCGGAAGTAACTGTTCCACTTCATCCAGAATTTGATAGAATAGCTTTAGATGCTATTAAGAAATCACCAAATTGGATCCCTGCTAAAATGCATAATAGAAATGTAGTTTATAGAAATCGACAATTAGTTAATTTCAATCAAGTGGAATACTAATCAAAATAATTTCCCCTGCCCTCCTGGCCTCATAAACTTTGAGCTATCTAGTTCCCATCGCTCTGCATTTAATCCGTATATTTTATTGTATTTAATAAATTGTTGCCTCACTAAATCACTAATCGGCCCCTCCCCCCGCATGCGCACTCCCCATCGGCTATCGTTTACTTTACCGCCATGTCCGTTTTCGATTAAATGCCAAACCTTATCGGCCCTATCAGGGAAATTTTTATATAACCAATCGTGAAAAATTAATTTGATAGCTCCATTCAATCTGATAAAAGTATATGCACTAAAAACAGCCCCATTCTTACTCGCGGCCTCCATGATACGTTGCATCTCGTGTTCATTTAATCCCGGAATCATGGGGCCTAACATAACACCCATTCTTACACCTACATCACTTAATTCTTTAATAACCCGCAACCGCTGTTTGGCTGTTGTGGTACGAGGTTCCATTGCCCTGCGTAAATCTTCGTTAAAAGAAGTGATACTCACTAATACACTCACTAATTTTTTCTTAGCCATTTCTTGTAATAAGTCTTTATCTCTTAGTATACCGGCATTTTTGGTAATCATACCTACAGGCTGATTGAACTCATTACATATTTCTAATAATTGTTTTGTTAGCTGATATTTTTTTTCTGCAGGCTGGTAACAATCGGTATTACCACTCAAACTTATGGGCACCGGCTCCCAATTTTTATGCATCAAAAATTTACGTAATAGTGCAGGAGCATTTTTTTTCACAATAATTTTTCGTTCAAAATCGAGGCCTGCACTGTAACCCCAATACTCGTGAGCATTGCGTGCGTAACAATAAATACAGCCATGCTCACAACCTTGATAAGGATTCATACTATACATCATCCCTACATCCGGACTCTCTACCTTGTTTACTATCGATTTTGCATGATCTTCCAAATACACCGTAGCTTCATTCGGTTCAGTCCAATCATCAATGGCTTCTATATGCTCCCGCACACGTTCATTTTTTAAGAATCGATTCTTAGGATTAAACTGCGCTCCTCTACCCTTGAGATATATTTCTTCTTCTTCATTCGTCATAAAAATAAATGGCCTTGAATAGCAGGCATAACTTTTTGATGTAAGAGTGGAATTTTTTTAATTACCCTGTACTGCTGCTCAGATGCGCGCTTACGCAATAACTTTATCTCTGTTGCCACAAATCGCCCACTAAAAGGGGTATGACTCATTTCCAACCAACCTTTTTCAAATTGCCAAGGAAGCAATTTGTTAGCCAGTACAATATATGGATCTGTTATAAAATGCGCTTTATGATCCTTATCGGGCGTAAGCAAACCGCGGATAGAAGCAATAGCTTTCACTAATACAATCAACTCGTTTTTAGTAGCAATATTAAAAAAGATAGTATGGGTAGGAAAAGAACCAAAGCCATGTATATCAATGATGATAGGATTAAAAGATTGAATAATCCTACCTAAAGGTGCCATAATTCGTACCTCCATCATTTCATATTGCTGGAATCGTACCAAACTAATATTAGCATGAGCTCTTATATGCGCTGCTGCCTCATAGTTTTCAGCAAACCGTGTATAATATGCAGCCATGCCCTCTTTTAGTGCTGCTGAAGGTTCTATTATTAATATGTACTGATTTAATGAATATTCCATAATCAAGGATATAATGCAAATACATTTACTTGTTTGTAGGCATCCCCCGCATGTTGGCGCCTCATTAATACAACCGACTGTACCTGATAATGCCCTTCATAATTTGTAGATGCACCGGCTAATTGCAAATGATAGGCTGGGTCGGCAACCGTACTCAGAACAGCCGTATGCAGCTTTAATTGAAATTGTATCTCACCACATCCATAGCTACTGAGATACTGGCTGATTACACGCATGCTAGTAGCCATCCGCTGGAAAACAGATCGGTCGGCAATACGTAAGTATGAACCCTGTTCATTGCACTGTTGCGCTATATGCATCGTAAACTGGGGCTGTGTACTTAATATCCGATGCATCCATCGAATAATCGTTGATTCCATAGCTTCTTTTGCCTCAAAAGAAGCTAGTTCAATAGGCCCCGGCCGTGCGTACACAATCGTGTTTTTACCCAATTGAGGGTAAATCAACAATAGATACTCACTGCAATTAGCCGCTTGCGTTGTTGATCGCTCTTTCGTTGTTATAAACCCTGCCTGCATAAACAAAATTGTATTTGTGAAATAATTTAGCATAAATTTACTAAATATTTTAGTAATTAAAAATTATTTTTATGGAGGGGGAAATCAGGCATAGAGCTGCCTATAAGGGCTCTAAACAGTACTCGCAATGGGAAGTGCCCACTGCCAATGCTACCGGTTTTGGGGCCGCCGCCGACGATTATATGGAACGCGGTATCGACCTTAACGAGCAATTGATCTACAACAAACCCGCTACTTTCTTTTTTAGAATGAATAGCGATGCCATGCAAGGTGCCGGTATTTTTAGTGGCGATATACTTATTGTAGATCGCAGCATAAAACCGGTAAGCGGAAAAATCATCATTGCTATTTTAGATGGAGAGTTATTGGTTAGACGTTTACAGAAAAATTTCAATTCCGCCATACTGATGGCTGAGAATAA
The DNA here is from genome assembly GCA_019747455.1 of Chitinophagaceae bacterium. GTDB lineage: Bacteria > Bacteroidota > Bacteroidia > Chitinophagales > Chitinophagaceae > Sediminibacterium. Next base: position 4,490 of record JAIEQT010000015.1, read on the forward strand.
AAAGTTCGCAGATATTCCTTTATCTGCCTTCGATGATCGTGCCAATGTATGGGGTGTAGTTACGTATGCGATTCATTCATTAAGCTCTTAATATGCGCGCCATTGTAGATTGTAATAGTTTTTATTGCTCCTGCGAGCGTTTATTCCGGCCTGCCTTAGCCAATAAACCGGTAGTAGTATTGAGTAATAATGATGGCTGTATCATATCGCGAAGCGATGAAGCAAAAGCCTTAGGGGTTGAAATGGCCGGTCCCTATTTTAAAGCAAAACCCTTGATCGAAAAATATGGTGTAGCTACTTTTTCTTCTAATTATAATCTCTATGGTGATTTAAGTTGGCGCGTAATGGAAAGCTTACGCATGATATTACCACCGGGCGCGGTAGAAGTATATTCGGTAGATGAGTGTTTTTTAGACCTCAAACATATACCCATTGCTGAACTACAAGCTTTTACGCTATACCTTAAAGAAGTTGTAGAACAATGGACGGGTATAAAAGTATCGATAGGCGTGGCACCTACCAAAGTGCTTTCAAAAGTAGCCAACCGATTAGCCAAAAAACATAAACAACTCACCAATTGTATACTGGTACTCGATACGCCACGCAAAATAGAACAGGCCTTACAAAAAACACCAATTGAAGATGTATGGGGAGTAGGTTATCAATATGCTACCAAACTACGTAGGCTGGAAATTAATACAGCACTCGACTTAAGTAAAAAAACGATTGAATGGGCACACCGAAATTTAGGAGGCGTAGTAGGTATACGGTTGATTCGCGAATTATGCGGTGAAGAGAGTATGACTATGAATGAGGAACGAACACAGAAAAAAATGATTGCCACTACCCGTATGTTCGGGTCGCCCGTAACAGATATCAAAGCCATTAAAGAGGCCGTAGCTACCTATACAGCAAGAGCTGCAGAGAAGTTGCGGCGCCATGCTGGCGCCGCAACAATGATCAGCGTTTTTGTTGTACCCAAAGAACAATCACATAATACGTATTTTAAGCATGGCCCTACTATCAGCAATCAATTGTTGTTGCCCGTTGCTACATCCATTACCAATGAACTTATTAAGCCAGCCATGCAGTTGGTAGAAAAATTATTTGAACCAGGCCGCATCTATAAAAAAGCAGGCGTTATGCTCAGCCATATTGTACCCGATAATGCTATCCAAAGCACGTTGTTTGCACCTCCCGCAACAGCTAAAAATAGAATGCTCATGAGCACTATCGATAATGTAAATTTTGCTATGCGTGATGATATGCTAAAATTCGCCTCCTCCGGAACTACCCGAAATTGGAAAATGCGTCAGGAACTGCGGAGCCCTCGCTACACCTCTCGCTGGGAAGAAATATGTACTGTAAAATAATTAAGCAAAGAATAAAGTTCCTTGCTTACCCGCATCGCCAATAAAAACAGGCTTCTGTAAATTCAATCCAATCGTAGCGTTTAACTTATCTACCATATATACGGTTAACTCCGGAGAAAACGCTTCATCATGCATATGCATAAAAAAATATAACTCTTCCATACCCCGATCTAACCAATATTGCATCCGTGCTATCCACGCATCTACCCGCGTATAATCGGTGGCATGTAAGCTATTACCAACATAGCGAATAAAAGTTTTAGGTATCGTTATATACATATGTGCACAATCACGCCTACCACTGGTATCGGTGATTACAATACCCATATTATGTACTTTCAAGAACGTCATCATTTCATCTCGAATACTTGCTTTCCCAAACCAATCAGGATGTCGTACCTCCAGAAAAAAAGACAGATCAGTTGGCAACTTTGCTAAAAAAGAAAATAATTCCTCTTTACGCTTAGTAGAAAAACTATCGCTCACCTGAACGAATATAGGTCCGAGCTTATCTCCAAACGCTACAATACCCCTAAAATACTCATCTAACGCAAACTGTTTATTACTTAAAGCACCGCGATGAGTGATGCCTTGGTACATTTTCGGGCAAAACTTAAAATCTTTATCCTTGGCAGTTGCAGCCCATTTCGCAATTCCGGCTGCACCATAAATTTTATAATGCGTGGCATTCAGCTCAATACTATTATAATGCTGCACATAATGCTGTAAAAAGTCTTTCTCCTTCGTTTTAGGCGGATAAATTTTACCTACCCACTCAGTTCTTCCCCATTTTGCACATCCCAAATATATTTTTGGATTGGCTGCTTTAACCCCCGTTAAAACAGAGGCATTAAACTCCGGATCATCGGGTAAATCAAAATGAATTTGATCAAGGGTTTCTATAGGTACTCTACCGAATTCCATATATACATTTACTATTTAGAAGATACTGTAAATCCAAAAAATAACTTTTCTATGACGCGTTTCATACTCCTATTCTTTAACAGCAATATTAATAACATATTTGGGGGGCGAGCTTTTTTGTAATTGATTTAACTCTTTTGTATTTATAATTTGCAGGCTGGAATCAGCTATCTTTTTCTGATCTACTAAATAGCTCCTTACTGCGGAATTTCGTTGTTGCATCTGTTGCTGTACTAACATTTGTAACTTTTCTTTACCCATCAACTCCACACATTTTTCCTCGGTTGATTGAATAATAGAATTTGTCTTTAATGCTGCATTGATATATTTCACAAAAAGAGAATCATTATTGCTAATACTATCTGTTCTTAACTTAACCTGTGCTTGCGGTAGGTTATCAGATATACTCAAATACTTTTTTTTCATGCTATATACGGCTACCGCTTCCATATCATCTTGCAAATTGGTAACCTGTACTAATTCAACCTTTAAATCAGGTTTATCAGTAACCACCTTGGCTAATCTATCTAAGATGGTTTGTTGATTTGACTGTATGGTAGTTTGTGCATATTCAAATGGCATCTCCCTAAAATCTTCTTCTCGCCCCCCAAACATATTGGCTAACAACCTAAAAGGTGCTGTAGCTGCTTTTATAATTAAATTCTTAAGCACTTGCCAAACAACCCTACCCCATTTAAATTTTGGATCGTCTAAGCTACCCTTAACCGGTATATCTAAATGTACATTTCCTTTTACATCTCTTAACAAAGACACAGCCAGCTTAACCGGCAAATTCATAGCCGTAGCATTTTTAACCTTAGATCCGGCTTTTATCTGTTGTATATCCAAAATATTTTTACTATCCAATTTGCCACCCAATACTGTTGTTCTGTTTATATAAGAAATCTTACCATTTAAAAAAGGAGTTGCTACATAATATTTGGAATACGGGTTGAAATCAGTGATCAGTAAATCTTTTATAGAAGCGTCAATATCAATATCCTTGTAATGCTTAGGATCTACTTTCAAAGTACCTTTTAACTTTCCAGAAGTATTTAACCGCGCATTCACATCAAATAAAAGAAACGGATTATTACTATTGATACGATCACTTTCTAGGCGCATAGAATCGAGCACATACCTAAACTTATCACCATGTGTAAAATCGGTAAATATGCATTGCCCACGTGTAATAAGCAACTTATTTACTTTATAATTATTTACATCATATTCCCTAACAATTTCCTGAATATACCCACTCATCATCAGAAAAATATTAGCATATACTTTAGCAGAAGTATCACCTGATACGGTGACTGGAGTGGTCATGATACGTTCATAATTGAACCCCTTATCATACATGCTCAATCTAAAGAAAGGATGATCCATAGTGATATATGCGAAATTGTACATATTCTTTCGCGTATTAACAGTATCAATTTTAATTTCTGTGGCATCTATAGCGGTAAGCAATTCATTGGTATTATCTACAATAGCAAATTGTTTTGCTTGTATATTTCCAGAAGCTGCCATATCAGTAGGATGATTGAGATTGCCGGTAATGTGCATATGGGCATCAAACAAGCCGTTTAAAGACTTTACTTTCAAATAATCCTTCAAGTAAGGATATAACATACTAATATTAAGCTTAGTAACAGTCGTTTGAAGTTGGTATGCATAACTGTTGCTATTCAACTTTACCTGCACCTTACAATCGCCTCCGGTTGCCAATGAAAAATCGGATCGAAGATTATATACAGAATCATTCCAGGAAACAAGCGGTAATTCTAGATTTGCTTTGATAATATCAATATTAGTAAGCGGCTTGATATTTGTATACGCAATTTTAGCATCACTCACCACAATTTGGCGAATCCAATATTTAACTGGTTTCACTTGTGCCTTTTTTTGTATAGTATCTTCTGTAAAAAATCTTTTTATTAGATCATCGTAATTAAACCCATCTCCTTTTTGAACAATCCGTACAAAGGGTTTATTAACGGAAACAGAAGTAATATCATATTCTCCACTCCATAATTTATATACTGTAATATTCAAATCAAGCTGATCAATTTTGCAAAAAACGTTTTTCTGCTTGGCTTCATACACAGTAAACCCTTTAGCAGTAACAGACCCATTAAAAATATTGATGGCTAATTTATCCATTCTGATTACCCTACCTGTGTACTCCTCACTGTACTTTTCTATCAAATACTTAGTAATGGGCGATATAAACACAACAACCACTATAAGCAGTACTGCCAGAATTGCCGAAAATATCAGTGCTATTTTAAACCCTTTCTTCATAACCACAATTACGATAAAATTAAGAAAATACAACACGAGTTGACACTGTATCGAATAAAGATATAGTTCTAAATCTATTTTTTAGAGACTCTTTAAGAGTTTACTGCTTCTCTTTTCCCCATTATAATAAGTCGCAAGACTAATTAGCTTATTTTGAAAACTTACAGAAAAAACATAGTCATTTTCAGAAAAATCATTATCATAAATAATACTATCCTGACTTTCCATTCTTTTTTCAAAAACGTGATTTTTTTTAAAAAAAAGCATTCCATAATAGTTATACTTATCTGCCTCATTTTGGGCTTTTATATAATCAATTATTCTAATCGAGTCCCTTTCAAGAGATTGAAACCCAATTATATAGTAAACATCTACTTTTTCAGTATAGTAATTTTCATTTAATTTTTCGTTTTCAAAAAGATTTAGCTTGATAATTCTAAATGGTCTATTATCCTTACTACAAGAAGTTGACAGAGTAATCAAAACTAGAAATATGATACAGTGATATTTGTAACCCATAGGAAACGGTTTATAATTTTCCTTCAATTTTTATATTATTAATTGAAACAATCGTTTTAACGGGAGGATAACCTCTATCGTGTTGTAACGTATACCAAGCGGCAAAACCCATACCAACAAAAGGGTAATTTTGATATGTAAGAACATCATTTTTATCCATCCCAAACCAATCAGAAATCT
>JAIEQT010000443.1 GCA_019747455.1 Chitinophagaceae bacterium
AATCTCCGCGGTTAAAACAGATACATTCACTTATCCTGGTATGACCATTGAATTTATCCGCAAGAAGAAAAAAGTGGAAGGTTATTTTGTTTCCATCTCTCGGGCAAGAAAGGTATTCTTCAAGAAAATCAATTAATCTAAGTATCAAAGATTGATGGATAGTGTAATTGGATCGCCAATATTAAATTTTCCACTGGGGGAATAACAGATCATATTTACGCTGTTTGCGCTGAGCAATAATTCAAAATAACTGCCCTGAAAATTAATTTGCTCAATGGTGGCCTGAACACCCCTATTTGAATCTGTAGAAAGCTTAATTTGTTCCGGACGAACCAATATCTTTTTATCCGGCATTTGCTTGATAAACATCTTTTTGAGAAAAGGATATTTTCCCAGGTCTATTAAATTATACGCTCCTAATAATCCTGCCACATATTCATTTACAGGATAATGATATAATTCCTGAGGTGCGCCTTGCTGCACCACTTGTCCATCCTTCATAATAAACAATAGATCGGCCCACGACAATAAATCGGCAGCATCATGCGAAACCAAAATGCAACTCGTATTTAACTTCTGACCGATCTCCCGAATCACTGTTTTGATCAATTGCTTATGTATTCGATCTAAATTAGAAAAAGGCTCGTCTAGTAATAATAATTTGGGAGCTGTTGTTAATAATCTTGCCAACGCAATTCTTTGCCTTTCTCCGCCAGATAAGGCTTCATTTTTTCTATCTAATAAATGATCTACCCTACAAACTTTATACACCTGCATGGCGGATGATGGGGTAAGTTTATTAACCATCGCCAACCAATCCTTTACTTTATAGTTATTTCTTAACTCAAAATGTTGCGATAAAAAAGCTATCCCCTTGTTTCCCGGAAGTAACTGTTCATCTGGCCCCAATACCCTTTCATTATTCAACAAAATTGAACCACTCGAAGGCTGTAACAATCCTGCGATCATCTTTAACAGAGTGGTTTTGCCGGAACCTGTTTCTCCTGCAATAGCAATGCGCTGCAGCGGTAGTTGATCAAAAGAAATATCGTCTACCGCTGTGTTATGTTGCTCCTTGTAGGAAAGATTTTGTACGCGTAACAAAAGCATCCGTAAATATACTCTCCTATGCTTACATTTGAGGATGATTACACCAGAATTACGCAACCAGTTTCTACTACGTTCAGATATTCGCTTCCTAAATTTTGGGTCCTTCGGTGCTTGTCCGCGCCCTATTTTTGAACGTTACCAGCAGTACCAACTCGAACTTGAACAAGAGCCTGTACTTTTTATCGTAAAAAACGGATTAAGCTATTTACAACAATCGCGGGAGGCTTTAGGCAAATACTTGCATTGTAGTGCCGACGATGTGGTATATGTTACCAACCCTTCTTATGCGGTAAATATTGTAGCAAAGAGTTTTCAACTTAATAAAGGAGATGAAATACTTACTACCAATTTAGAATATGGGGCTTGCGATCGTACCTGGAAATATTATTGTGATAAAGCAGGTGCTATTTACAAACAACAGCCCATCACATTACCAATAACAACTAAAGAATTTTTGGTAGACGAATTTTTTAAAGGCGTAACGCCTAAAACAAAATTGATCTTCTTAAGTCAGATTACCAGTTCAACCGCCTTACGTTTACCTGTTGAAGAAATTTGTAAGAAAGCCAAAGAACTAGGCATCCTCACTTTTATTGATGGGGCACATGCACCCGGACAAATTCCTGTTAATCTCACAGAGATGGGTGTAGATATGTATACAGGTGCTTGCCATAAATGGATGATGACGCCTAAAGGCAGTTCCTTTTTTTATGCCAGAAGAGAAATTCAAAATCTATTTGATCCTTTAGTAGTAAGCTGGGGATATAATAGTGCTTTCCCATCTCACTCGCAATTCTTAGATTACCACCAAACACAGGGTACGCGTGATTATTCAGCTTTTTGTACGATTCCAACCGCTATCGATTTTATGGAAAAAAATAATTGGTGGCAGGTGGCCGCTGAATGCAGAAAAATCACTCATGCAAATGCTCAAAAATTTTGTGATCTTGTTGAGGCAACTCCTATTTCACCCATTCATGAAGATTTTCTGGCACAACTATTCAGTATCTCCATACAAGTAAAAACAATGACCCCTGAGGCATTACATGATCTGTTTTTTGATAAGTATAAAATAGAAATACCCGTAATGCGACATGGTAATGATGTGTATCTACGTTATTCTATACAGGCTTTCAACACACAAGAAGACTTGGATGTATTGTATCGGGCAGTAAAAGAGTTAAAAGAAGAAGGGATCATTTAGACCATCAACCGTAGAAAATCTTTTTAAATTTTCAAAAGCGCATCTAAATCAAACTTCTTCATTTTCATGAAGGCTTCAACTACCCGTTGTCCTTTTACAGGATCAGCCATCAATTGAGGTAATTGGGATGGTACTACCTGCCAGGAAACGCCATATTGATCTTTAAGCCATCCGCACATTGATTCTGTACCTCCATTTGCCAGCAACCGATCCCAATAAAAATCAATTTCGGTTTGGCTATCGCAGTTAACCACAATAGAAACCCCTTCATTGAAAATATAGTTATGATCTCCGGGTCCTTCCATGGCTATGAACCTACTAGCCCCAATAGTACATTCACCATACATTAGCTTACCAGCCAAAGGATCCCCTTCAGGATAATAAACAACCATATTTTTGGAAGATCCTTCAAAAATTGATGTATAAAAATCCACTGCCTCTTCTGCTTTGCCTAATACATCATTGGTAAACAACATACTTGGTGTAAACTGTTCATCACCCATAATGGCGGGCTCTAGCATTACTTGCCAACTTACACCGTATCTATCCTGAATCCAGCCATAATAAGCACTCCAGGGATATTCATTTAATGCCATTAATACAGTTCCTCCTTCAGCTAATGCATCCCAAATAGTTTGAATACGATTTCTATCGGCATGCTTTATAAAAAAAGAGATAGCGGGGTTTACCTTGAACATGGGACCACCGTTTAAACCGATGATTCTTTGTCCGCATATTTCAAAATCAACCACCATTCCATTATCCGCATTTATTTTACCATGAGCGAATAGCCTGGTGTATAAATCTGCTGCCTCTTGTGCCTTACCATCAAACCATATACAAGGATATAATTGTTTACTCATGCCTTGCTATTTTTTTGATTATAGACATAAGAAACAATACCTACCAATGCGGGTATAACAACAAATAAAATATCAGGCTTTAAGCCTCCAATACTATAAATAGAGAAAGCAGCTCCCATCAGATCAAAGAATAATCCAGCATAAGCCCATTCTCTAATTTTAGGGAACCCAGGAACCAATAAAGCAATAGCTCCGAGTATTTTGGCTACACTTATAAATTTTACAAAATATACAGGATATCCTAATTGAGCCATAGCATCCATTGCTTCTTTTACACCCATGAGCGAAGGAATGGCTGTGAATGCCATGAATACGGCGAATACAATAGTACTGGTCCAGTAAATGATTTTTACAGATTTCATATGATCGTTTTTAGGTTAGTTAAAGATAAACCAAATCAATGAGATTTATTTAAAGATGAATGATGTAATCGTTTTTTGCTATAAGGGAAGTTACGTACTTTTAAGTGTTAGCTATAACAGTATTGAAGCAATACCAAAGATCAACGTTAATAGACAAATTACAATGACATCGCAAAATATTTTAAGCAGTTTGGGGCAATTTTCGAATTTCGAAGAAGTGCTTTTTGAAAAACATACCGTAAGAAAAAAACTTAAAAAAAATGAAATATTACTAAGCGAAGGTGACGTTTGCAAATCATTCTACTATATTTTATCAGGTTCATTTTCGCAATTTCGAATTGACGATATTGACAAAGTTATCATTGATCTGCACTTACAAAACGAGTGGATGTTCAATCAACAAAGCCTTACAGAGCAAACTCCTTCAAGTACAACAATCAAAGCTTTCGAAAAAGCTGAAATCGTTGAGTTGAGTTTAAACAGCTTTCATTGCCTAAACCAACCGAGAAGTACAGCCATATAAAGAAAGCTAAACCTGAATTAACAAAAGTATTCCCTATTAAAATGATAGCCTCCTATTTGAAAATGGCACCTGAAACTTTAAGCAGAGTGAGAGCTTCTTATTGAATTTACTGATTTCAATCAAGTGAACTTTTGCTGACCAAAGTTAATCTTTGTAAAAAAATTATTATGCTCACAACAATTATTCCAAAACTACCGATGCGTAACAAGCTTGCAACGAGAGATTTCTACCTATCACAATTAGGATTTACTGACATTGGAAGTGAAGACTTTGAAGACTACTTGTTAATTAAAAAAGACAATATTGAAATTCACTTTTTCAAGTTTAAAGAACTAGATCCAAAAGAAAACTATGGACAAGTTTATATTCGCTGCACTAGCATTGAAACACTTTATCAATCTATGTTAGAAAATAATAACAATATTCATCCGGCAGGACATTTACAAGCAAAGCCTTGGGGGCAAAAGGAATTTTCGATGCTCGATCCAGACAATAACTTACTTACATTTGGACAAAGTTTATAGTATAATAAAGAACGGCTATGGTAAGCTTAAACAGGGTGGCTTACAAAAACCCATAAAGCTTACATCCAAACAACTTTTCAAAATTCTTTTTCACCCGATATTTAACTTCATCCATATCCAGTTTTCTGCCTAATTCTTTTTCCAAAGAAGTAACGGATTTATTTTCTATACCACAAGGAATGATATTTTTGAAGTAATCCAGATCGGTATTAATGTTGAAAGCGAATCCATGCATGGTTATCCAGCGACTACATTTAATACCCATAGCACAAATTTTTCTCTCTCTGCCTTGTACATGTGCATCTAACCATACCCCTGTTTCTCCTGCACTACGCTCACCACGCAATCCGTATTCGGCCATCGTGCTAATGATAACTTCTTCCAGCGTACGCAAATACCAACCCAAATCGGTTTTAAATTTTTCTAAATCCAGTATGGGATAGCCTACTAATTGTTGAGGGCCATGAAAGGTAATATCGCCTCCTCTATTGATATGAAAATAGTCGATACCCCGCTCTTTCATTTGTTCTTCTGTAATCAATACATGTGATTCTTTGCCATTCTTACCTAATGTATATACGGGCGGGTGCTCTACAAATAACAAATGATGAACTGTAGGCACGGTAGCGATATCAGCCCCTTCTTGGTACCGGAATGCTAATTTTATGTCGGTATTTTTTTTCAATAATAGCTCCTGATACTCCCACACTTCTTTATACCTGCGCATGCCTAAATCTTCAAATAAAACCCTTTCCACCATACTGCAAAGATAAGTGTTAATGCCATGCATCTCTTACCTTTGCCCCATGCAAACCCACGAAGAATTCGTAATGGATGAACAGTTAGAGGAACTGTATGAACGCAAAACCTTTACGGTAGATAAGGGGCAAGAGCCTTATCGTATCGATAAATGGGTGCAAATGCATATGGAAGGCTCTACCCGAAATAAAATACAACAAGGTATAGAAGCCGGATTTTTAACGGTAAATGGGAAACCCGTAAAGAGCAATTATAAAATCAAACCGGGAGATGAAATTGTATTGATGAGTTTGGTAAACCCCGATCATACCCAGCTAAAAGAAGAAAATATTCCGCTCGATATTGTGTATGAAGATGCAGATGTAATGGTTATCAATAAACCCGCCAATATGGTGGTACATCCCGGCGTAGGTAATTTTAGCGGTACTTTATTGAATGGGGTAGCTTACTATTTGAAACAACAGCAACCGGATCTTACAGAGGAATCTTTGCCTCGTTATGGCCTGGTGCATCGTATAGATAAAAATACTACCGGACTTATCGTACTTGCTAAAACGGCTGAAGCCGCCGCCCATTTAGCCAAGCAGTTTTTCAACCATACGGTGAAAAGAAATTATCTCGCTTTAGTTTGGGGAAATGTGGAGCAAGAAGAAGGTACTATTAATGCACATATTGCCCGACATAAACAGCATCGTAAAATGTTTGATGCATACCCCGATGGAGAAACCGGTAAACATGCTATTACGCATTATAAAGTAGTTGAACGTTTTAATTATACTACCCTTGTTCAATGTACTTTAGAAACCGGCAGAACGCATCAAATTAGGGTGCACATGAAATATATCGGTCATACCCTATTTAATGACTGGGAGTATGGGGGAGATAAAATTTTAAAAGGTACTATTTATACCAAGTATAAACAATTTGTTGAGAATTGCTTTGCTGTTTGTCCGCGTTTTGCTTTACACGCCCACACCCTGGGCTTTATTCATCCACGCAGTGGAAAGGAACTTTTTTTTGAATCTCCCCTACCATCAGATATGCAAATGGTGATGGAAAAATGGAGAAAGTATATATTTGCTTCATAACTATGCATATGAATACCGCTGCCATTCGCAATAATTACACGCTTGCTGAGATAGAAGCCATTTACCATGAGCCTTTACTGGAACTTGTTTTTAAAGCTGCTGCCATTCATCGGGAATTCAATGATACGGCCGAAGTACAAGTATGTACTTTATTAAGTATTAAAACAGGAGGCTGCAGTGAAGATTGTGCTTATTGCCCGCAAGCAGCCCGCTATACAACCGGTGTAGGTGTGCAGGCATTAATGAAAAAAGAGCAGGTTCTGGAATATGCACAAAAAGCCAAAGACGCCGGCAGTACTCGTTTTTGCATGGGTGCAGCCTGGCGGGAAGTAAGAGATAACAGAGATTTTGATCGGGTGCTCGATATGGTGAAAGGGGTGAATGAATTGGGGATGGAAGTATGTTGCACCTTAGGAATGCTTACGGAGGATCAGGCAAAAAAATTAGCTGATGCCGGATTATATGCCTACAACCACAACCTGGATACCAGCAAAGCGCATTATAGTGAGATTATTACTACACGTACCTACGACGATCGTTTAGAAACATTGGATAATGTTCGTAAAGCGGGCGTTACCGTATGCTGTGGCGGTATCATTGGTTTAGGGGAAACGCATGCCGACAGGATTCAAATGCTACACACATTAGCTACCATGCCCGAGCATCCGGAGAGTGTGCCCATAAATGCCTTGGTTCCTATTGCCGGTACCCCATTGGGTAATAATAAAAAAGTAGATATCTGGGATATGGTACGCATGATTGCCACTGCACGTATTTTGATGCCTAAAACAATGGTACGTTTGAGTGCAGGCCGAACCGACATGAGTGTGGCAGAACAGGCCCTCTGTTTTATGGCCGGTGCCAACTCTATTTTTGCGGGAGACAAACTCTTAACTACTCCCAATCCTTCTTTTGATGAGGATAATGCCATGTTTTCGCTACTAGGCTTGAAACCAAGAGCAGCCTTTAAAGAAGAAAAACAATACCTCCATGAAGTGGTAGGAGCATAAGATTTTCCTAAAAAAACGATCGGTTGTATGTTTTTTGAAGCAGAAACTGCAAATTTGTAGGCTGATACAAAATCTACTTGCCAATGATGCGTGGTGCATTACTTATTTATTTATTAGGATCATGCTTTAACTCACTTGCTCAAACTGATATTCCCCGAGGCTGGCATTTACTGGATTATCAATCGGATAAGTATTATGGCATCAGCTTGAATAAAGCGTATGGCTTTCTAAAAGAAAAAAACAAAAATCCGCAACCTGTTATTGTGGCTGTTTTAGATTCCGGCGTAGATACGGCACATGAAGATTTGAAAAAAGTACTTTGGCGGAATCCCAAAGAAATTCCCGGAAATGGTATAGACGATGATAAGAACGGATATATAGATGATGTGTATGGCTGGAATTTTTTGGGAGGCAAAAATGGTAGCATTTTACGTAAAGCCTCCGACGAAAGATCGCGTGTATATCATCGCTGGAAAGACCGGTTCTTAGGTAAAACCATCGATACAACTTCCTTATCTGCAACAGATAAAGAGGCTTATACCATGTGGAAACGCGCAGCCGCACAACTCAACTTCAGCACCGAAGAGCAAATGGAAGTGATGATGATTGAAGTGACGGCAAAGGCAATAAAGCGGCATGACAAAATATTAAGACAAGAATTAGGCTGTGATGAATTCACTTGCGAGAAATTAGAAAAATTTGAGCCTATCACAAAAACAGGCAAGGATGCTAAACTGGGTTATTTAACCTGTATGAAAATGATGGGGATAGATCCGGAAGAAAAAAATACAACTGTTTTAAACGAATTAGAAGAATATATTGAGGGGAAGAAAACGGCTTTTGAATCGAAAGAGAAAGCGCCTCAAAATTTACGCCCTGAAATTATTGGCGACGATTATTTCAACTTTGCGGATAAATTTTATGGGAATAATGATGTGATGGGTTATGGCCCTATGCATGGTACCCATGTTACCGGTATTATTGGCGCTGAAAGAAATAATGGCATTGGTATCGATGGCGTTGCCGATGCAGTGAAATTAATGATCTTACGGGTGGTGCCCGATGGAGACGAATACGATAAAGATGTGGCATTGGCCATACGGTATGCAGTAGACAATGGTGCCAAAGTGATCAACATGAGTTTTGGAAAGCCTTTCTCCCCCGAGAAAAAATGGGTAGACAGTGCTGTTAAATATGCAATGGATAAAGATGTACTATTAATTCATGCGGCAGGTAACGAATCTGAGAATATCGATGTAGAACCTAATTACCCAAACGCCTGGTTAATGCCTTGGAAAATAAAAGCACCTAATTTTATAACCGTTGGTGCTAGCGGAGATGATCGTGTGGGGGGTAGTATGGCAGCAGATTTTAGTAATTATGGTGAAAAAGAGGTTGATGTATTTGCACCAGGCGTAAAGATCTATTCTACGCTTCCCGGTAAAAATCAATATGGTAATTTAAAGGGTACTAGTATGGCGGCCCCTATCGTTTCTGGTTTAGCTGCCCTTATTCGCTCGTACTATCCAAATCTTACGGCTGTTGATGTTAAAAAAATAATTGAGAAATCAGTTAGTATCCCATCACCTACCTTAAAAACCATTTTACCAAATGCAAAAGGAGAAGAGAAAGAAGTATCTTTTGGTAGCCTAAGCAAAACCGGCGGTATTATTAATGCATACAATGCTATATTACTGGCCAATGAATTTCAACATACACCATCTTCAAAAACAATTTCAAAAAAATAATACAGTGGCAAAACCTCAAACCAATGACTACCCGGCTTATTTTGGCAGATATATCAATTTAGTAGACGCCAATGATTTGCAAACGGCCGTTACAACTTACTCGCGCCCCCTCACTTATTTTTTTGTAAATCTTCCCGAAGAAAAAGCAGATTATGCATACGCTCCGGGCAAATGGACCATTAAAGATTTACTACAACATATCATTGATACAGAAAGAATCATGAGCTATCGGTTACTCTGTATTGCCAGGGGTGAGCAAACTGCGCTTCCGGGTTTTGAAGAAGATGCTTATGCAAGCGCGGCACATGCTTCTAAGCGTAGCTTTACTTCATTAAAAGAAGAGTTCATTGCATTACGTAAAAGTACTGATTTACTAATCCAATCTCTAACCGAGGAGCAACTAAACAATACTGGTACCGCCAGTAATAAACCCACCACAGCAAATGCTATAGGCTATATTATTTTCGGGCATATCATGCATCACAAAAATATTGTTGAAGAACGCTATCTCTAGCTAGTTACATCTGCTTGCCTCTATGCCAATAATAGGAAGGGTTACGATCTTTTTCTTTAATTCTAATTCCCTGGTATCACCTTTATTAGTATAAATAGCTACTGTGGCAGTATTACCAGCGATC
>JAIEQT010000204.1 GCA_019747455.1 Chitinophagaceae bacterium
TATCGATTGTTTTCCGATAACCCCCTAGGCTCGTTATCTTGCATCCGAAAGAATTGTTATGCAGGATTATTTAGCGGGATTGAACGAACAGCAACGAGAGGCTGTAACTCATATTAATGGTCCACTCATGATTGTTGCAGGAGCGGGGAGTGGCAAAACAAAAGTACTTACAACGCGAATCGCTCATTTAATGGCCCATGGTGTGGATGCTTTTAATATTCTTGCTCTCACTTTTACCAATAAGGCTGCGGCAGAAATGAAAGAGCGGGTAGAAAAAATACTGGGTAATGCGGAAGCTCGAAACTTATATATCGGTACATTCCACAGTGTATTCGCGCGGGTATTAAGAGCAGAGGCCCACAGAATCGGATACCCCAATAATTTCACTATTTACGATACAGATGATAGCCGGTCGGTTATTAAAACCGTAATCAATGAATTGAACTTAGACGATAAACATTATAAGCCAAATATCGTTGGCAACCGTATCTCTTCTGCAAAAAATGCTTTGGTTGGTCCCGCGGAATACGCAAACGATTACTATATACAGCAAGAAGATATGCGCGCCAACAGGCCTGCCATTGCTCAAATTTATGCCGCTTATGCAGCGCGTTGTTTTAAAAACGGAGCCATGGATTTCGATGATCTCTTATTAAAAATGTACGAACTGCTAAAAAATTATCCTGAAGCCTTACATAAATACCAGCATAAATTCAAATATGTATTAATTGATGAGTATCAAGATACCAATCCGGTTCAATATCAAATCACTAAATTATTGGCCGCTGTACATGAAAATATTTGTGTAGTAGGTGATGATGCACAAAGTATTTACAGCTTCAGAGGGGCCACTATCGAAAATATACTTCAATTTCAGAAAGACTACGATGATGTGAAAGTAGTAAAGCTCGAACAAAACTATAGAAGCAGCGAATCCATTTTAAACGTAGCGAATGAAGTAATAAAAAACAATAAAGGTCAAATTCAGAAAAACTTATGGACCGAAAACGGACTTGGTGAAAAAATAAATCTTGTTCGTACGATGACGGATAATGATGAGGGAAAATTTGTAGCTGATACCATTCAAGAGCAAAAGCTACGCAATCATTATTTTAATAAAGACTTTGCAATCCTTTATAGAACCAATGCGCAAAGCCGTTCTTTTGAAGAGAGTTTAAGAAGAATGGGTATTACTTATCGCATTTATGGTGGTGTAAGCTTTTATCAACGAAAAGAAATTAAAGATCTATTAGCTTATTTAAGGGTAATCGTAAATCCCAGGGACGAAGAAGCGCTTAAACGAATTATCAATTATCCCGTTAGAGGCATCGGAAAAACAACGATTGAGAAAACAGTTATTTATGCTAATGAGCAGCGAATTTCTATGTATGAAGTGGTGAGCAGAGCCGCTGAATTTGGTTTTAAAGCCGGTACGCTTGAAGCACTGCAAAATTTTCATACCATGATCCGATACTTCCAAAGTATCCTACAAGAAAAAAATGCTTATGATGTAGCTGTTCAGGTAGGTAAACATACCAATCTGGTAAAGGAACTATTTAACGATAAAACTACCGAAGGGCTGGCTCGTTATGAAAATATCCAGGAGTTATTAAACTCTATTAAAGAGTGGACTGAAAGCCCCAGCAATGATGATGGTGAACTCGGCGATAAGTCTTTAGGGTCTTATTTACAACAAATCACTTTACTTACTGATGCTGATGACGATAAGGAAAATGCGGATGCTGTAAAGCTCATGACCATCCACGCTGCCAAAGGATTGGAATTTGCTTGTGTGTTTGTAGGCGGCGTTGAAGAAACCCTATTCCCAAGCGCCATGAGCATTAATACAAGAGAAGAATTGGAGGAAGAGAGAAGGTTATTTTATGTGGCTGTAACTCGCGCCAAGCATCGTTTGTGGCTCTCTTATGCCAATGCCCGATATCGTTTTGGTCAATTAACACAAAACGAACCGAGCCGCTTTATAGATGAAATGCCGGAGCAGTATATAGATAAATCATATGCCGGCGGTGGCCCTCGTAATATTTCTGATATGGGAAGTGCCTATCAAAGAATGCAATGGGGTTTTGGTTATTCTGATAGTCAATATGCGGAAAATAAATTTGGCTCGGCTCCTGCAAAAAAAACCAACAATCGTCCAGAATATTTACCCCCAACACCGGCAACTCAAAAAGTTATTACCCATATTCCTTCTCCAAACTTTGAAGCAAGTGATACAAGTGCATTAGAAGCCGGACAAAAAGTGGAGCATCAAAAATTTGGTTTCGGAACGGTAAAAAGTATTGAAGGTTCTGCACATAATCCTGTTGCAACCATCCTTTTCGAAAACAATGGAGAAAAGAAAATTATGTTGAATTACGCCAAGCTTCGGATTATTCTCTAGCTTCTATATTTAGCAACACGTATTGTACTGGTTGTAGTAATGGTACTATTTGTTTTAGACGGTGTTGGTTTGTATAAACCGCCATTAGGCTGTGGTAATAGTATTGTGCCAGGCAAAAATAAAAAGCTTTCTGGTGGGGCCTGGGGTTGAATGGGTGCTGTTGCTTCTTCCGCTTGAACATTTCCCTCCACTGTTCCCGGTTTTGCTTCTGCTACCACTTCGGGCCTTAGGTAGGCACTTAAAGCGCTCATTTGCGGACGATCGGTTTGTGAAAGAGGGTATAAAGAAAGCGGGTTCCCGTTCCATCTTTTTCCCGAAGCCCAATAGTTGGCATTGATTTTATTATCTGCTAAATATTTTAAAAATACTTCCGTGAGCTTTAACCAACGCGGATCGGTATCGGGTATACCAAACTGACCAATCATTCCTTTTTTGCCATTATCTTGCAGCCATTTCACAAAAGGCATTACTCTCTTCACACCTGCGTTTTCATCTACTTGATTTTGTTCATAGCCATACAAATATTTACCCGTAAAATCAATATCGAAGTAGCAATGCGCATTGTACAGAATTTTATCGGCCGGGTCTTTTATATTCTTTAGATTATCGCTGTATTGAGGCCAGCTTTCAGGAGCTCCATAATTATCGCCAGTAATAATAATAAATGTTTTCTTATCCGCTTCTCGAATAGCACTGGTTGCCCGTTGAGCAGTAGTAAACCAATCGAACCCTTGCATTTCGTGAGGATCGGCCATGAGTTCATAGCCATAAATATTACTATACCCAGCAAAAGAGCTAACAATCCTACTCCATACTTCTGCAAAATCGTTTCTGCTTACAGCAAAACTTCCAACTATATATTCAATACCATTTTTTTTGTAGCGCCCTAAATTATGCATGCTCAGGATCACCTGCATACCTTTATCGGCACACCAGCCTACTACTTTTTTGATTTCGCCCACTTCCTGATAATCTAAATCGCCACCGATATTTTTTTGGATTCTTTCCCATCTAAAGGGAATAGTTACTATTTTAAATCCTTTCTTGGCGAAATAATCAACCTCCTCCTTAGTTGGGTAAGCGTAGTGCTCGTTATAGACCCCTGGCATATATTGCTCATTTAACTCACCCCCACAAAGGTTGATTCCCAATACAATAGGCGACTCCTGAGCTTTTGTAGTAATTACTAAGCCAAGCGCTCCCAATATCAACAAATAAAAAAAATTTTGCATATAAATAGCAGGTCGTACCTATTATAACGTGTAATCGGTCCGTTTATTGGGTAGGTTTTCGATATCCGAAAAATAAGCTTTGTAGCTATGTATTTGTCCTAATTTTGCTAAGCAAATGGAATTATATGATAAAAACTGGTAATCCTGTAATTAGTATTTATACGGAAATGACGCCTAACCCAGAAACCATGAAATTCGTGGCGAACAAATTGTTATATCCGGGTAAAAGCATCGATTTTGCTGACGAGTCGCTCTGTGGGCCCTCGCCACTAGCAAAAGAGTTATTTAGTTTTCCTTTTATTAAGAGTGTTTTTATAGCTAGCAATTTTATTACGCTTACTAAAACTACCGATACCGATGATTGGCAAGATGTGATTCCAACCATTAAGGCTTTTTTGAAGGAGTATTTGGAAAACGGTGGCGTTGTGGTGAATGAAGAGGAAGTGGCCAAAGTAAAGCAAGAAGCCAGCAATACCGTAAGTGCCGATGATGATGATATTGTAAAAAGGGTAAAGGAGTTATTGGAGAATTATGTAAAGCCTGCCGTAGAAATGGATGGCGGTGCTATTCAATTCAAGAGCTACAACGAAGACGTTGTAAACCTTATGCTTCAAGGTAGCTGCAGTGGTTGCCCTTCTTCTATGATTACTTTGAAAGCGGGTATTGAAGGCATGATGAAGAGAATGATCCCCGAAGTGAAGGAAGTTGTTGCAGAAGCCGAGTAAAGATTTATTTTACAGCCTATCATGTTCAACACCACCAGCTGTTGATACAGAAAGTGCTAACCGAAAATGAAAGAAAAGCTTAATCAAATTTTAGCTCCTTATACAGGTGCTTTCCTCACATCTGCACTGGCTTGTTTTCTCATTTTTTTGTTCACCAAGCACAGCGGTATCGGGCTTTCGCCGGATTCTATCGCCTACCTAAGTACGGCCGAACATATTGCCCAGTCTTTTTCTTTCACAGATTTTTCCGGTGCCGCTTTTATTAATTTCCCCCTGGGGTATCCTGTTTTTTTAGCTTGTACAAAATGGTTGTTTTCATATCCGCTATTAAATAGCTTGTTGTTTTCAGGTATCTTATTCATGTGTTCGGCTATTATGCAGCAAATGCTTTTTAACAACAGGCTTATTTCATTTTTTTTCCTATTGTTCTTTGCCTGCTGTGCGCCTTTATTAGAAGTGTATAGCATGCTTTGGTCGGAAACATTATTTCTTTTCCTCTTATTGCTTTTGTTATTACTACTTCAGCAATATGCCATAAATAACAGTTTAAAAAATCTTTTACTGGCCGCAATTGTATGTAGTACCTTATTTAGTGTTCGATATGCCGGACTCAGTTTTTTACTGGCCGCTTTACTTTTTATTTTTTTTCAGCCTAATACTAATTGGATAAAAAAGTTTCAACATTGTTTGATTTTTGGTTTTATAGGTACCGCACTTGCAGCGTTTAATATATTAAGAAATCATTTAGTTTCAGGAACATTCACAGGAGTAAGAGAAAAAGCAATACATAGTATCTGGGAAAATATTCATGACGCAGGCGATGTAATTAGTTTTTGGCTATCTACCACAAATACAATTTCGATTATAATTTTAGGATTGGCCTTCCTATTGGCAATGAGCCTATTGTTTTATCGTTTGCCAAAAGAAACAAAAATTGAAAAAATTTTAGCCCTTTTTTTTCTTGTCTATATGGGCTTCATACTGGTTATGGCAAGTATATCTCGCTTTGAAATACTTAGCAGCCGATTATTGATTCCTGCTTTTATCCCTTTTTTTCTACTATGGTATCATTTGATTTGTATAGGAGCAGTAACCCAAAAAAAATGGATCCGAGTAGGTATATTATTTTTATTTAGCATTTCCTATACAGCTATTCAATACCATCAATATCAACAAAACAAAGCTTCGTGGGAAGGCATTGCCTATGCAGGTATTCCCGGTTATGCTGAAGATATGTGGACCCACTCCGCCATACTTAACCATATCCGCAAAAACCCCTTATCAAAAGACGCTGTTGTATATAGTAATGCGAATGATGCCTTGTATTTTGGCACAAAGCGTAACGCCATGGCGTTACCACACAAAGATATTCCTGCGGAAATAAAATCCTATGACGCCCAAAGTTCGCTTATTTTAGTTTGGTTTTTTAATGGGGAGAATAGTGACTTGATATCGAAGGATAGAGCCTTACAAAACAGAAAAATACACAAAAGTTATCAGTTTAATGATGGACTACTAATTCATTGCCAATGATTTTAATCTCTATTATAGATCAGTTCAAAAGCGGGTTATTACAAACCAGTTGGCTTGAATATATGGCTGTATTAGCGGGTATTGGCAGTGTGTGGTTTAGCAGAAAAGAAAATATATTGGTGTACCCGATAGGACTCATCAATACCACTATCTATATCTATTTAAGTATACGCGGACATTTGTATGGAGAAGCCAGCGTTAACTTGTACTATACCATTATGAGTATTTATGGATGGATCATTTGGAGTAAAAAAGATCAAGCACAACATACACCCATCATTTATATTCAATTCTCTACGAAGAAAGAATGGATATGGCAACTCGCTTTTTTTATAGGTTTTTATATAAGCATTTTTTCTGCCTTAAGCTGGTTACAAGAAAGCTTTGCGCCGGAAGCTATACCCTGGGCCGATGCTTTTGCCAGTGCTACAGCCTATACCGGAATGTGGTTAATGGCGCGCAAAAAAGTAGAAAGCTGGATCTGGTGGATAGCAACAAATATTGCCTCTATTCCGTTATACTTTATTAAAGGATATGTATTTACCAGCGTGCAATTTTTAGTACTTCTTATATTGGCTATTGCAGGCTTACTTAGTTGGCGAAAAAAAGCAATGCATGCAACCCATTAAAAAAATTGTTGTTATTGGTCCCGAATCTACCGGAAAGAGTACATTGTGTGAGCAATTGGCGCAGCATTATAAAACAGAATGGTGTGCTGAGTTTGCACGCGAATACTTACTTACTTACGGAACAAATTACGAGGCAAGCGATTTAACAACCATTGCAAAAGGGCAAATTGCTTTAGAAGAAGAATGGTTACAGAAGGTAAACAAACCCTGGAACAGTGAGCACGGCCCATGGAAAAACGATACGCCAATTTTATTCATTGATACAGATATGTATGTGATGAAAGTGTGGAGTGAGTATGTTTTCGGTGTTTGCGATTTCTTTATTTTAGATGCCATCAATAAGCGACAATACGATCATTATTTACTCTGTAATATTGATTTACCTTGGGTAAAAGATGAATTGAGAGAATACCCCAATGAGCAGCCCCGCAAGGAATTATTTTATATGTATAAAGACCTACTCATCAATCAGTCTGTACCCTGGACGCTTATTAGCGGTGATTATGATGAAAGATTAGTTAAGGCAATAGAAGTTGTGGATCAATTAGTCTGAGGATAGATAATCACTTCTCAGGTGTAACTTTTAATTTTGACATTTCTTGTTTTTCTTCGTCAGTAAGAAGCTTTGTGCGAAACCTATCTTGTAATTCTTGTAGCTTCTTAATCAACTCATCAAATTCAAAAGTTTCTCTATAAATCATTTCTGCTTGCATCGCTTCATAATCTTTTTGATATGTTTCTAAAACCTCTGCAGGTGGAATAAACACTATAGTTTCATGTCCTAAAGTTTTATAGTCTACCCAGGAAATACGACTGTACTGCTCCCTATGTTTAATTAAATTGTTATATAGCTTATGATCACTAAGTGCTTGTTGTTCAACATTTGTTTGTGCCATAGTTATTAAATCATACAGATGCCTTGACATTCTTTCTGTTCTTATTTTTCCTTTATCCGGTTTCCCAAATTCTTCGTGCAATAAAAAAGCTTTCTCTAAAAATGTTTTCTTTGGCTCTACAGCGTTCACATCAAATGGTGTTTCTGCGTAGGTAGAATTCTCATTGAACTCAGTAAGCAATGACTTGATAGTAATTTTTGTAAATGGCATTCTTAATGAACGAACACTTACTTCAATTTTCACCTCGTCTGCTATATATGCACTTGGGTCATATAAGGTTGGGTATTTTACATAGATTGTTTGTGGATCTTTATCAGGAAATTCTTGTGCAACTGGAGCAGCAATAATTTCAAGCATACCAACCGGTAAGCCCAAATTTGCCATTTGCTTTTCTAATTCTGTCCGAAGTTCATGACTAGTAAATTCACACCCTTTTTTCCTTAGTCGCTCTACATAACTTTTTGCAGGATTTTCAATATATTTCATATCAAATGCTTCAGGTGCAAGTGCAATATCTATGTCTTCCGAAAACCGTGCTATCAGATTCCATCCCTTACTCAAGGAAGTGCCACCTTTAAATACCATATACTTAGCAAATGCAGATTGAAATAATGCCTTTAATGTAAGTGTTACCCACCAATCTTTTTCTAGTGCCTTTGCACTGATACCACTGTTTTGCTCAGCCTCGTCTATCGTTGCTTTTCTTTGTGCATCAGTTAATTTTAACCAGCCTATCATCTTTGCTTTTATTTAATAGTTTAAGGATATAATCATAGATTTTTGCTGGTGCCAAAGCAAGATCATGTTTTAGTTTTTTAGGATCCTCTTTGAGCAAAAGGTCATAAATTTTATTTTCTGTACTAGTATCCAATTCCTTTGTACCTAGTTCATCAAGTACCTGAATCAAAAGACTGCTGATCTCACCTTCAGTAGATAATTTTTTTGGTGTGGTCGGTTTGAATTTAATCTGCATTTTCCCTATTCTGAACTGCCTTGCTGCACCATCAGTTATATAAACCCGTTTAGTTGGAACCTGTGTTGTTAACCCTAACTTGTGTAATGCAAAAGCTCCTGCCGGGCGTACACGTATCTTCTCCTTTTGTGCAATCATTTTTACAACCTCGTCTGTCCCTGGTCGTATTTCCCCCAATAGAGGGTCTATTTTAGGGACATAATAGATGCCGTGCGCGAGGCGCTTTACCTTACCGGCTATTGCAAGCCTTGATAATGCTTTTTTAATTGCATCTTCTGTACCGCTTCCTCGGAAGTCTGTAGGGAATATAAGCCCACCAGTTTTTTTCTTGGATATAGCCTGCTCTATATAATTATGGGTCTTTTGCATGTCACAAATTTACATTAAAAGGTGACATTTAAATAATATTTGTCACTTATTTTTGTAAAAAGGTGACGAGCGTGGGCTAATATTTTTTCTTAACCCAGACTATCGAACTATCCGCTGCAAATCTTCATCATCTTCAATATTGTTCATTTGCTGAAGAATTTGCGGATAGCGCCACGATACACGACGACTAATGGGCTTCACCAAAAATTTCTTAGGATTGGGTAAGCAAGCAATGATCATTGCAGCTTCGGCACGGGTAAGTGTTGATGCAGGTTTTTTAAAATAATATTTGGCGGCGGCTTCAATACCAAATACACCGGGACCCATTTCGATTGTATTAAGGTATACTTCTAGTATGCGTCGCTTTCCCCAAATCAATTCGATCATGGCGGTGAAATAAATCTCCGGTACTTTTCGAATGTACTTGGTGATACTTCCACCCTGCCATAAAAAAACATTCTTAGCTGTTTGCTGTGTAATAGTGCTGGCACCACCGCCCAACGGAATTTTTGTTTTCTTTTTTTTCTTCTTTGGCTTCAAACTTTTTTCAATCGCATCCCAATCGAACCCACTATGATCGGGGAAGGCCTGGTCTTCACTGGCGATAGCAGCCAACTTTACATTGTATGATATTTTGTTCCAAGCAACATAATCTCTCTTTAAGCCATAACTAAATGTATTGGCTATTTGTGTAACAGTGATAGGTGGCATGAGCCAAATACAAAGGACGATATACAGCAAGGAGCTTACAAAAAGTATCAACAACCATTTGAATACAAAACGAAAAAAACGCCTCATGCTTCTAAGTTACTATTACTTTTTCGTCCCCGATATGAGTTGTAGAGAATATTTGCCTTTAACAGGTATTTCGGTTCTTTGAGTGCCACTTAATAAAAGCCCTATACCCGCTACACCCGCTGCTACCCCAAGTTTAGACAAGTTAGCTGCATCGAATACCGACTCGTTATAAATGATTCCATTTGCTATATTCAACAACATAAAACCCAATCCACCAATTGTAAACAAAGAACCATTTGAAATATATTTTCCACCTCTATCGGGTAATGGAAAAGCCATTATTTCACTAATATGTACTTT
>JAIEQT010000342.1 GCA_019747455.1 Chitinophagaceae bacterium
CTACCCATGCTTTTCCGCGAATTATTGCCATAAAAAATATTTACCAGTTTTCGGAACGAGGATCTGTAATTTCTCCTTTAATAGCGCTTGCCGCCACAACTGCAGGAGAGGTTAAATAAATTTGTGCATTTTTGCTGCCCATTCGGCCTTTCATATTTCTATTACCCGCACTTAATACAATATCACCATCACCTGCAACTCCTGTATGGATGCCCGCACAAGGCCCACAACTCGATGTTTCTATAGCAGCACCTGCTTTTACTAAGGTTTCAAAATATCCTTTTTGAATACATTCTAAATACACTTGCTGGCTGGCAGGTATGCAAATCATATTTACATCACGATGAATTTTCTTACCGGCTAAAATTTTTGCCATGATGGCAAAGTCTTCTGTTCTACCGTTAGTACAAGTGCCCACAAATGCCTTATTGAATTTGGTTCCTACTAATTGTTCTACAGGAACGGTATCGTCTAATTTATCAGGTTTTGAAACGGTTGGCCCAACATCGCTAACATCCACTTCGTATACAGCATCATATTTTGCGTCGGCATCACTACTAATCATTTCCCAGTTTCCTTTTTGAACGGGTTTTAAGTAAGCAGCCGTTTTTGCATCTGGGGCAACAATTCCATTTTTAGCACCTAGGTCTACTGTCATATTGCATAAGGTCATTCTACCGGCAATATCTAATGCTTCAATAGCCGGGCCGCCATATTCTAGTGCTTTGTAAATAAGATGTCCATTCCAGTGCATCATACCCATGATATAGAGGCTAAGATCTTTAGCCATTACCCAAGGCTGCCAGGTTCCGGTGATATGAAATTTTACCGATTCGGGAACGCGGAACCAGCATTTGCCGGTAGCCATAGCAATAGCTGCATCTGTTACACCGATGGCATTTCCAACTGCGCCAACGGCACCATAGGTGTTGGCATGTGAATCGGTACCGATAGATACTTTACCGGGTAATACATGCCCCTGCTCTACCATAAGTTGATGGGCTATGCCTTGCCTGCCAAGATCGTAGAAGTAAGGTAGGTTGTAGCTTTTGACGATTTCCCTCCATTCGTTGAGCATGGTAGCATATTCGGGGGTGGGGGGAGGAACGAGATGATCACTCACGCAAATCACTCGTTCTTTATCAAATAGCGTTTTAGATCCAAGGCTTTCAAATGCTTTAAAACATTGTTTGCCTAAATAATCCATCGTCATAACTGTATGCACATCTACCCAAACTAATTGTCCGGGTACAACGGAATCACGCCCGCTATTAAAAGCCATGATTTTCTCCGTGATCGTCATCGCCATATGGTATAATTAAAGAGTGATTGTTGATTAATGATCTGAGCGCGATTTACCGGTAAATCTTCGGGCAGCCAGGTCTACCCAAAACGCAGGATCAATTTGATCCTGTGTGGCTGTTTGTCTTTCTTCGATCATGGTAAGACCTTCGAAAATATCTTCAAAGCTCCATTTCCAAGTACGGATTCGATGTTTACCATCACCTATTAAATCAATCATTTCATACAAATGAGAACCCGGACGGTTTTTATAACTCCATGTTAAGCATACGCTATCATGTGTTTCCCAAGCTTTACCGAGGATTCTGGGATTATCGAAAACAAGAATGCCATCGGTATTAAATTCACATACACCAAAATCATGTAGTTCATGATGACCATCGGCCCAGGTATATTCATTCACTTGGTGGTATTTATTACCATCAAATAATTTAATAGTGAGTTTGCTTTTCCATTGATCGTACTTTACGCCATTGGCATCTATGCGTGTATAAGTACCTTCCCAGATACCCGTATGATTTGGAAATAGTTTTAGGTTCATAAACAGTGCTGTTAAAATGAAAATAGTTAACTAAGTTAATCAATTTGAGATAAAATAAAATTATTTTAAATTAGGATTTTAGAATAAAAAAGTAGTATTTTTAGAATTGATTAATATCGTTAACTGTTTACGAAACTAAATTAATTGCTATGAACAAATTGCTCAGGATTCTCTTTTTTTCCCTGACTTTATTCGTTACCAATACCTTGCTTGCTCAAGTGAGTATTACCGGTAAAGTATCTTCGCCCGATAAAAAGGGAGTAGAAGGTGTGTCTGTTACTGAAAAAGGCACAAAAAACGGAGCGGTAACAGATAAAGATGGAAAATTTATTATCAAAGTAAAATCTAACACGGCTACTTTGCTCGTGAGTGCGGTAAATTATCGTGAACAGCAGATCGCATTAAGCGGCCGCAGCTCGGTAGATGTAACTTTACAAGAAGAAACAAGTACATTAAATGAAGTGAGTGTTACTGCGGGAAGACAACCTGTTAGAAAGTTAGAAACTACGCAAGCGGTAGACATTATCAATAACAAGGTATTAAAGTCGATTAAGCCAGAAAGCTTTGCAGAAGCTGTAACACTTACCCCCGGTGTTTTTGCTAATAATTCTCAAGGTAGAAGAGGTGGTGTTGTTATCAGGGGCTTTCCTGATGGTAACCCATTAGGTGGCTTGGTTTATACCAGTATCTTAATTGATGGTTTACCCGCTTTCGGTAGTGCCGGTCGTTTACCCGATGCCGGATTTGGCTTTGATGATAATATCGAAAAAGTAGAAGTAGTAAGAGGTAGTACCGCTACTGTTTATGGTCGCTCTGCTGCTGCCGGCGTAATTAATATGATCAGCAAAACCGGGGGTGAAGAAACTCATGGATCTGTGAAGTTTTCTCGCTATGATAATATTCATACAGATAATAATTATCTCAATTATCGATTGGATTGGAATGTGAACGGTTCTGTAACAGCAGATAAACTTGTGCGATATAATATCGGTGGCTGGTTTATTGATGATAGAGGATTCAGAAAAACCGGTTATAACGATCAAGGATATCAGTTACGCGGAAATTTTGATTTTATTAATAAAGATGGAAAAGGGAAAATCCGCTTAGGATTATTATTCGCAAAATATTCTTTCCAAAACTTAACAGATGTGCCGTTAGACCCAACCAATATGAAACTCCCTTATGGTTGGAGAAACACAAGCACTTTTATATTCCCGGCATTTACCAATATTACGTATTCGGTTTTTGGAACCGGACAGAGTGCTGTATTGCCTCGCCCGAGTGGCTTACCTGTTCCGGATGCTAATGGTGTTCAAGTTTCCAGAAATATTAATCAACAGCTAACTAGTGGAAACTTCAGTAGAAATATTCAATTGAATTTTCAAGTAGAGCGTGATCTAGGAAGTGGTTGGACCTTTGAAAATAAATTCAGGTATCAGTCTTTGGGAAGCGGTACAAAATATCCTTTCTCTATTCCTTCATTCTATAATTCAAATGGGGCGTATTCTCCAGCGGTATTACCTACAACACTTACTCCGGGTACAGCGTACACTTCTGCCGGAGGTGCATTTAGATTAATGCTGGATGGAGATGCTTATGATAATGATGTTATGAATGAAGCAAGGATTAAGAAAAACTGGACTTCCGGAAATGTTAAACAAACATTTCAGGCGGGATACTATTTCTCCAGTACCAATCTTCGTCCTACAACCTACAGCTACTCACATTTTGTGAATCCGATCAATGCGAGTGATATTCAATTAATAAGTGGTATTATTCCCGGTCGGTTAGCTTTATCACCTGTAACGTCAATCCCGTTGAATATTACTATTGCCAGTGCAACAGCAAATCCACAGCGTGGTTCCATTACCAGAAGAGGTATCTATACGGAACAAGTGAATGCTATTTTCGGAGGATACGAAGCTAAGTTTAATGATAAACTTACTATTAATGTAGGAGCACGGTATGATGCTTTGTGGATGAATTTATCAGAAACCAAAGCGCCTTTCGATAGTGCTATAAAGCGTATATTGAACTTTGGTGATTATTCAGCGTCTGTTGGGTTTAATTACTTGTTTAATAGATCAACTTCTATTTATGCCAATGTAAACCGTGCCTATAGAATGCCTGATTATTCTGCGTTTACTTCATTAGAATATGTTAGTGCAACCGCATCAAATGCAACAGCTAGCACATTATCAAGATTGCCTAATGGATTATCGGGTAATGAAATAATTATTTCTTCTGAAGTAGGCTTTAGAAAACAAGCGGGTGATGTAGGATTTGATGTGGCGGTATATTATAACACCATTAAAAACAGATTGGCATCTATCTTTGAAAATGGATTGCTTGTATCAAAACCTTTTGGATCAAACCGAATCATGGGTGCAGAGCTTTCTATATCCTATAATCCATCACAAGTATTAAAAGGATTAAGTGTACGCTCTAGTATCACTATTCAAAAAGCAACGTTTACCGACTTCAAAATATCAAATGCAGTTTCAGGGGGCATCATTGGTCGGCAATCTAATTTACCCGATGTTGATATCAACGGTAACTTGTTCGGGTTGAGTGTTATCAATGAGGGAAACAACCAAACATCCATCAATGTAGTTGGGAATAAATTGCCGGGCGTTCCAGATTATATTTGGAATACCACATTGCTTTATACTCATAAATGGTTTGGACTCGATTTCTCTTCCAACGTTAATGGTGGTAAACGATATGCTGATGCTACCAATCTTATCAATTTAGGTGAGTTAGCCGTAATTAATACAGGAGGTTATTTCCGTTGGGCTATGAAAGGTAGAAATGAGCTTCGCATTGGTTTACAATGTAAGAACTTGGGTAATCGCCAAGGTGTGCAAAATATTGCCGGTTTAGCAGAGAATTCAACAGCTATGGGACAATTACAAGCAACACCCAATTTTAGCAATGGAGGTGTTCCTATTTGGGCGCAGGGATATCTTCAGTTGCCCAGAAGATGGATAGCATATATTTCTTTTGATTTCTAGTTTTGATAAGCGTTTAATTGTTAAACAGTCCCGCAAAAGCGTGACTGTTTCATAAAAGTATTTTATGAAAAAATTATCTCAATATGCACCCTTCTTTTTACGCGTCATCTTTGGTATTTATTTATTCCTGGCCTTAAAAGCAGGTGTATATAAACCTGAGCTAATTGATAAGTATGGAGAGAACCTTACTAAATTAGGAATACCGGCAGGCAATATATTAGCTTATGTAAGTACGATTAGTATGCTTATTTGCTATACGCTATTGCTAATTGGTTGGAAAGCCAGATGGGCTGCATTTCCGGTAATGATCAATTTTATTGTGGCAATAGTATACGGACATGTTATTCCAAACCATTCACTCTCGCAAGCAGTACCTGCAATTGTATTATTGGTATTAGCCATTTTTATATTGATGAGCGGACCGGGGAAACCTTCGATTGATGAAGGCTGGTAACTCTTTTAGCTTACCCCTTAAGGGGTAAGCTAAAAGAACTAATTTTTCTTTTTACGTTCCTCCATTACCTTCTTATAGTATTTCCAACTCGTCATGTTGGGTGATGTATATGTTTCCGGGGCATGTTGATACGCGGGATAATTTGCCAACACAAAATCTTTGATGGGTTTAGGTAAGTCGTCCCATCCATTTTTTAATTTGTAGCCGCGACTTTGGTATAACAGATTTCCTGGGCGGGCAGCCATTTTCATCCATGGTAAAAAATCACTAAAGCGCGTCCAGGAAATATCAACTGTAGCATTATTTGTTTTAGGATTTTGTAAATCGGCTTCACTCATAAAGAAATTAAATAGTTCAGCACCTTGATAAACGTCACTACGCGTATTCTTGGGCCATTCTGCTTTTTTTAGCGGGGAAGGATAAGAAAGGGGAACGTCGTTATACAGGTTGATACGATCATTACCCAGCCGCTCAAAAGGCACTTTAAAAGCACCATACTTAAATGTTTGATTTACGGGATCATTCCAAACATGTACTACTTCTACTTCCTCGCCTGTCCATGGATTTTTCCAGGTTTTTAAAATTTCATTTGTTTTTGGGTCCTGATAAACTAACATCTCGCGCGTAATAAGCTTCCATCCACTATCGCCCGGTATTTTTTCAACTCTAGCAATATTATACATTTCAAAATTGAAGACATGCTTCCAAGGCTTATCAGGATCATAAGCATATATAGCTCCTTTGGCATAAAATACTACTTCATCTTTTGGGTTAAGTGAAGCACGCATTTTAATGTATGCGTCCATATTGCCTTTCGCATCGGTTAAATCGAACTGATTTTTTTTCTGGGCAGTAGTTGCCATTGAAATAAGTAAGCAAATACTGAAAATTATCTTTTTCATATTTTGAGGTTTCGGGATACGAGATTCGGGATACGAGAAAGAAAATTTAGGTTATTGTTGTAGTTCTCTGAACCCGTAACCCGTATCTCGCAACTCGTATCTTAATCTTTTAATCTTTCGTAAAGATCGTTTCTAATTTAGTAATTGGTTTATTAGTAGTTGAATTTTTTTCTATGATTTGCCAGGTAGCACCTTCCGGCCCGCGGAATACAAAACTAATTTCTCCGAATTCATTTTTTTGAATATTACTTGGCTTTAAGCCATGCCTGCTAACTAGGTTATAAACGAAACTTAGTTTAGGCGTATAAAAACTGTGCATGGTAATACCCGGCTCACCCAAACGTTGATGTGCAGCCGCATTGGGCTTATTGCGATTATGTGCCATGAAGAATTTTAACTTACCACAAATATTATTCGGACTTACAAAACCCTGGTAAAAATGGCTATATCCATCCGCCATGAGGAAAGTGGCTTTTGGTCCACGTAAGTAATCTCCATCCACAGTAGGTTTATTTTCTGCGCGTAAACCAAGAGCCGTTTGCAGATACATCAATTGCTGCATACTATCTACTATAATCATAAAATCGTGATGGGTAAATTCACTGGTTTTTAAATTTGACTTTTCGTTGATAGTGCCATATCCGGGAATGGAATACCCATAACGCTGAAAAAAAACATGGTTAAAAAATTCTCCATACACAGCATTTTCTCTTACACCAACCGGACGTTTAAAGAAATCCAGCTCATTGCTTTTGTTAATACGCAGGGGGTCATCGAAAACAGGAATGGTTGGCAACCAGCGTTGTTGTTGTGCGCGTAATGTTTTGTATACATCTTCTAACCGAATAATATCTTTTGTTAGCATTACGCTCATGCGTTGCCCAACTGTTTCAGGTTCTGTATAACCAACACCGGGCCCTAACAGTTCTTGCCATTGTATGATTCTTAATAACCCATGTGAATCGATACTTCCATTTTGTAATCGATAACTGGTTGCAGCGCTTGGTACATTATATAAGGCTTGTGCTTGTGTTTTGGTAAGTGTTGCGCTATCAATTACAGTAAATCCGAATTCATTGAAATAGCGAATAGTAAAAGCAGCGTCGGTAGTGCCTACTACTACTTCATACACACCACTAATACCCGTGTTTGGAATGCTGTCTTTTTGTGCTGCAACAGAAAGTATCAAGCAGCTACAGAAAATAGAAAATATTTTTTTCATCTATTAATTTATTTAACTACACCCTACACCTTCAACACCAGCTTTCCTTTATTTTCTCCGGTAAAAAGCATATTGAGTATTTCTGCGAAACGATCCAATCCCTGCTCGGTATGTTCTTTATATTTTATCTTGCCAGCAGCAAGCCACTGAGCAAGCTGTGTAATGCATTCTTCAGCTCGGTTAAAATAATCGAGTACGATAATACCGCTAAGTGTGCCTCGCGCACTAATGATTTTCATATAATTTTTTAATCCGCTGTGTGTAGCTTCATTGTATTGAGAGATAGCACCACAAACTACTACACGGGCATGATTGGCTAAATTGAGTAAGGCGGCATCGAGTATTTCTCCGCCAACATTATCAAAATAAATATCAATGCCATTAGGGGCAGCGGCACGTATGGCTTTGGCTATATTATCTGTGTTTTTATAATCGATAGCTGCATCAAAACCGTAATCAGTAATCAATGAGTCGCACTTTTCTTTGCCACCGGCAATGCCAATTACTTTCAAGCCTTTTATTTTGGCTATTTGTCCCACTAATGAACCTACCATACCTGCAGCACCGCTTACAAGCAGCGTTTCTCCTTCTTTGGGAAAACCTTTCTCTAATAATCCGAAATAAGCGGTCATACCCGGCATTCCTAAAATACCTACATACCAGCTAAGAGGTACTTTAGTAGCATCAACTTTAGTTAGGTGTTTACCTTGCATAACGGCATAAGTTTGTGCACCCATGGTTCCGGCTACGGTATCTCCCTCTTTAAAATCGGGGTGATTAGATGCTGTTACTATGCCTGCTGCAAAGGCACGCATCACTTCTCCTATTTCTACGCCTCTTATATATGTTGTTCCGGCATTCATCCATCCGCGCATGGCAGGATCTAAAGATATATGCGCTACTTTTACGAGTACTTCATTATTAGCTAATACCGGAACGTTTGTTTCTACGATGTTAAAATCTGATGGCTTAATTTTTCCGGTAGGGCGTTGTGCTAAAAGTACTTGTTTATTGAGCAAAGACATGTAAAGGAGTTAAATAGTTAATGAAGTTAACTAAATTTATATTCACGTGATAGCTATACAAAAAAATTATACAATTGTAGCCGGTAAGCAGTTATTTTACCGGCGTGCCGGGAACGGGCCAGTAATTTTCCTCTTGCATCCATCTCCTCGTAGTTCAGCTATGTTGGAGCCTTTTATTGCGTTATTGAGTGATAGTTTTACGGTGATTGCGCCCGACACTCCTGGTTATGGATTATCTGAGCCAACGGGTAAGACTATTAGTTCGGTATACGATTATAATGGTTTTATTTATGCATTACATCAGCAAATAACAGAAGAACCAATTTATTTATATGGCACTGCAAGTGGCGCACAATTGGCATTAGCTTATGCTATTACGCATCCGCAAAAAGTAAAATTGTTGTATTTGGATAATGCGGCTCATTTTGATTCAGCAGCGCGCGAGGAATTACTAAAAAAACATTTTATAGATATCAGTCCAAAAGAAGATGGAAGTCATTTAACTGCTTTATGGCAAATGCTGGCAGATGCTTGTTTGTATTTTCCCTGGTATGATAAAAGCGAAGAAAACAGATTTGCAGATACGGTACCCCCGCCTACAGTTATTCAGGGTATTGTGAATGATTACCTACAGGCGGGTCCTAATTATTATGAAGCCTATATAGCTGCTTTTAAACATGAACGGGCCGAAAAAGTACAGGCATTAAAAGTACCCACCGTACTGTTTCGTTGGCTGGGGAGCCCTATTTTAAAACATATAGATGCTTTATTGAAGCATTCCTTTCCGGAACATATTTCTATTGTTGAAACCCCGGCAGATATGGGGCAGCGTTATAGGGTTATGAAGGAGACAATTAGGAAGTCCGTGAGCCAGTCCGGGAGTCGGTGAGCCGAGTCCGAAGAAATAAGGGTCGGACTGGCTTACAGACTTTCTCCCAGATACTTCCCAAAACTCAACGCCGGTGTAAGTAGCATACCGCCACAGAAAGCATGTCCGCTGGTAGCGGCAGCTCCTAATATTTCACCGGCTGCATATAAGTTTTCGAAACAAATGCCATCTTCTTTTAGTACTTGTAAGTTTTCATTTACATCTATACCTCCAAAACTAATTAGGGAGTATGCATATACGAGTAGGGCATAATAAGGTGCAGTAGTAACAGGGTGCTCGAGGTAAGTTCGTGCGTATTCGGTATCAGTTTTTGTTTTGCAATATTGATTATAGTTATTGATGGTTTGTTGTAGTGCATCAACAGGTACATTTATTTTTTGTGCAAGTACTTCTATTGTTTGTGCTTGC
The DNA here is from genome assembly GCA_019747455.1 of Chitinophagaceae bacterium. Lineage (GTDB taxonomy): Bacteria > Bacteroidota > Bacteroidia > Chitinophagales > Chitinophagaceae > Sediminibacterium. Next base: position 9,758 of record JAIEQT010000342.1, read on the forward strand.
CATACTGCCTTTTCTTTTTTACTTTCTTCAATGAGTTGTTCAGGTGTCCATTGAGGTACAACACAGGTGCCATCATACAATGCTATATGATCGAAGATGAGCCAAAATCTTCTATTTGGTTGTTGAAGAACGAGTTGCTCGCGTTCATCGGCATGGAGATCGTATTCATTCATAAAGCGAACACCGTTTTCATTGATATAGATTTCGCGTTGTTTACGATCAATGCCGTTACTCACACGGGCCCAGGCGCCCCAGAAATCTACACGTCCACTTCCCGGTTCTAATTCAATACCTCCAAGAGTAGAGCTATGTTTTTGTGCACTACTGAAGCGCGCGCCGCAGGCGCGCGCGGCTATTATAACAACGCCCCGTGAGTTAGGATTGGCCGTACTTATTAAACGAGTAAAACCATCAGGTACATCTTTAAAAAATTAAGG
>JAIEQT010000109.1 GCA_019747455.1 Chitinophagaceae bacterium
TGCTTCTTCAATATTTGCCCCAATTGAGGTACCTGCTTTTAACAATTGAATACTCAATGGGTAAATACTTTTCGAGCTTGCAGATAATTGAACATGCAGCTTTATTATTTTCAAAGAAAATGCATAGGACTTATCCAGTAAAATATTGTTAATCATACACAAGTATAAGTAACATCATTAGCCGTCGCTAAGTATAACTACTTTATACCTACCGTTTTTTCACGGTTTTTGTTAAAAATTAAAATTCAAGATTGTAGATTCCAGACTGGAGATTGAAAACTAGCTTTCCCTTCCATGACAAGCCTTAAACTTCTTACCACTTCCGCAAGGACAAGGATCATTACGACCGATTTTAGGTGCTACTGTTACAGGCTGTTGCTTTGCCGGTGTTGGATCGTAATAATCATTTTCGGAAGGCGGGGCATCTACATCATGCTTACTCATATTCATTTTACTCATATCTGTTTTTTCCTGACGGCCCTCCTGCAATTCATCACCTTCTTGTAAAGGAATATTCGCATGACATAAGAACTGAACGATGTCTTTATTTACTTCGGCATCCATTTTTTTGAACAGATCAAAAGCCTCTACTTTATAAATTACTAATGGATCTTTTTGTTCATACGTAGCTGTTTGCACGCTTTGCTTCAAATCGTCCATCGCACGTAAATGTTCTTTCCAAGCGTCATCAATGAAACCTAATGTAATAGAGCGTTCCAAGGCATTCACTAATTCGGCACCATTCGACTTCAATGTTTTTTCCATGTTAGCTAGTACCTGCATTTGCCTACGACCATCTGTAAAGGGCACAATCACGTTATCAATATGATTTCCTTGTTGCAAGCGTATATTTTTAAATACCGGTAAAGCCTGCTTCATCAACTCCTGCTTCTTACGTTCGTAATTCGCAATAGCTTCACTGTATAATTTCTCTGCTAATTGTTGTTCTGTTGTTTTAGCTAATTCATCTGCAGTTATGGAGGAATCAATACCAAAATTTACAATAACGGCTAAGCGAAATCCTTCGTAATCGTTTTGTTCTTTAAAAGAACTTACCAATCCTTCTGCAACGCCGTACATGGCATTATCCAGATCGAGTGCTAATCTTTCCCCAAATAAAGCGTGATTACGTTTTGTATAAATAACGGTACGTTGCTTGTTCATTACATCATCATATTCCAACAAACGCTTCCGGATACCAAAATTATTTTCTTCTACTTTGCGCTGGGCACGCTCAATAGATTTAGTAATCATACTGTGTTGAATTACTTCACCTTCCTTATAGCCGGCAAAGTCCATCACTTTCGCAATACGTTCACTACCAAACATACGCATCAAGTCGTCTTCTAAGGAAACGAAGAATAACGAAGAACCCGGATCACCTTGTCTACCAGCTCTACCACGTAACTGCCTGTCTACTCTTCGCGATTCATGACGTTCTGTTCCCAATATGGCCAAGCCACCGGCCTCTTTTACATTAGGGCCTAGTTTAATATCCGTACCCCTACCCGCCATATTCGTAGCAATAGTTACAGCACCAGCCAAGCCGGCTTCGGCAACAATTTGCGCCTCGCGGGCATGTTGTTTCGCATTCAATACATTATGCGGAATTTGCTTTTGTCGAAGCATACGGCTTAACAACTCACTCACTTCAACCGATGTAGTACCTACCAGTACTGGTCTTCCGGCTTCCCGCATTTTTATGATCTCATCTATAACGGCACCAAATTTTTCGCGTTTTGTTTTGAAGATCAAATCCTGATCATCTTTTCTGATTGCCGGCACATTCGTTGGAATACTTACCACATCCAATTTGTAGATATCCCATAACTCTGCTGCTTCTGTTTCTGCAGTACCGGTCATACCGGCCAACTTATGGTACATTCTAAAATAGTTCTGCAAGGTAACGGTAGCATAGGTTTGGGTAGCTGCTTCAATTTTTACATTTTCTTTCGCTTCAATTGCTTGGTGCAAACCATCAGAATATCTTCTGCCATCAAGAATACGACCTGTTTGTTCATCTACAATTTTAACCGCACCATCTAATACTACATATTCTACATCTTTATCGAAAAGCGTATAGGCTTTCAATAATTGCTGAACGGTATGAATACGATCGGCTTTTACCGAGTACTCATTTATAATAGATTCTTTCTTATGCAATTTTTGATCTGCAGCTAAAGAGGCATCTTGATCTACCGCTGCTAATGAAACAGAAATATCGGGTAGAATGAAGAAATTAGGATCTTCTCCCGAGCGCGTTATCAATTGAATACCTTTATCCGTTAATTCAACTGAATTATTTTTTTCATCAATATAAAAATATAGTTCCTCATCTGCTTTCGGCATTTCACGCTGCTGATCGGCCAGATAATAGTTTTCTGCTTTTTGTAATTTCACCCGCATACCAGGCTCACTCAGATATTTAATCAAAGCACTATTCTTGGGTAAGCCTCTGTGTGCACGAAACAATGCTAAACCGCCATCTTTAGGATCATCATTTCCTTCTGCAATTTTTTTCTTGGCCTCAGTAAGAAATTGTTGCGTAGCTCTTTTTTGTGCATCCACTAGTTTCTCTATACGTGGTTTTAACTCAAAAAATTGTTGCTCACCCGTTTGATAACCAATAGGACCTGAAATAATCAATGGTGTACGAGCATCATCAATCAACACAGAATCTACTTCATCCACCATGGCAAAATGATGTTTACGTTGCACCATTTCTTCGGGGTTATGTACCATGTTATCGCGTAGATAATCAAAACCAAACTCATTATTCGTACCATAGGTAATATCCGCTAAATAAGCCTTTCTACGCGCTTCGCTATTAGGTTCATGTTTATCAATACAATCTACCGTTAGCCCCAACCATTCGAAAAGCGTACCATTCCACTCACTATCTCTTCTCGCTAAATAATCATTCACCGTAACAATATGAACACCCTCGCCTGCCAAGGCATTTAAGTAGGCAGGTAAAGTAGATACCAAGGTTTTACCCTCACCGGTTGCCATTTCTGCTATCTTACCCTGGTGCAAAACGCTACCGCCAATCAACTGCACATCATAATGCACCATATTCCAGGTAACAGTTCCTCCCGCAGCAGTCCAACTGTTTTTAAACTGCACCTGATCACCTACAATCGTGATATAATCTTTTTTAACACTTAACTCCCTATCCAACGGTGTGGCCGTGGCGGTAACCACCGCATTCTCTTTGAACCTACGGGCAGCTTCTTTTATTACCGCAAAAGCCTCCGGCTGAATAGCCGCCAGCGCTTCTTCAATTTTTTTATCCCTGTCTTTCTTTAATTTATCTACCTCTTGATAGATAGCGTCCTTGGCATGGATATCATTTTCCGGTAAGGCATCCGCATCCGCTTTTTTTGCGGCAATAGCTTCATCGATAGCTGTTACATGGTCTTTGATACGGGCCTTGAACTCGGCCGTTTTTGCTCTTAACGCATCATTGGATAACGACTGATATTGCTCAAAGAATTGATTTGTTTTCTGGATGATGGGCATTAACTGCTGCACATCTTTTTCACTTTTACTACCCCCGAATAACTTAGAAATAAACTTCAACATATAATTTTACTACTGATATTGAAAAAATTTATAGTCAAACAACGTGCAAATTCTTTTTTTTAGTCAATTTGGCACGCTGTAAGAAAGGCTGCAAAGTTAAGCTTTTGAAAGGGAACCTGTTATGAAGAAAAAAACTATACGCATATTATTATACTGCATCTTACCGATAGCCTCTCAGTTACATGCTCAACAAAGCCTGAGCGATTCCATTGCCCTTGATCGGTATATAAAAAACAAAACCAATCTTACCATACTTGCCTCCTGGGCCGGAGTAAATATGGTACAAGGAATGGTATCAGCCACCAATGCCAAAGGGGCTGATAAGTATTTTTTTGAGGGAAATGCCTATTGGAACCTTATCAATGCAGGCGTTGCCACGTATGGATTGGTTCAATTGAGGAAAGAAGTAGGTAAAAAATATACACTTGCTGAAAATCTAATATCCCAGCATAAACTGGAAAAACTGCTTTTACTTAATACCGGCTTGGATCTTGCTTATATTACCACGGGATTATACCTCCGCGAAAGAGGTGACAGGCTTACTAACGATAAAACCAATGGCTATGGCGGTACCCTTATTTTACAAGGTGCTTTTCTATTGGTATTTGATATCGTTCAATACGGAAATCACCGCCGAAATGGCAAAATATTGGAGAAAGAGGCCAATCAACTGCAAATTATGCCCACTTCTACAGGTGTTGGACTTGTATACCGCTTTAAATAAGGGCTTTTAGTTGGAAATTTTAGCCCGAAAAGCTACTTTTGCACCCGCTAAGAGGAAAGGTGTATGGAAAAGGTATAAGGTAATGCCTTTACCCACATTCAAATACTTATTCCTTATACCTTAAATGATATACCTTACAATATGGCCGGACAGTTAAAAGAGGTTAGAAACCGAATTAAAAGCGTACAGAGTACCCAACAGATCACTAAAGCAATGAAAATGGTTAGTGCCGCCAAATTGCGTAGGGCACAGGACGCTATTACGCAAATGCGCCCTTATGCTAAAAAATTGCAAGAAATGTTAAGTAACATTGTAAGCAGTATTGAAGGTGGTATGACGCTAGCTTTAGCGGAAACTCGTGCTGTAGAAAAAGTACTTTTGATAGTGATCACCAGCGATAGAGGACTATGCGGTGGCTATAATGCCAACCTGATCAAATTGGCCAAAAGCACTGTTGCTGCTAAATATGAAGCGCAGTTTAAAAAAGGAAATGTAGCTATATGGAATATCGGTAAAAAAGGCTGGGAAGGATTAACAAGAGCTGGTTTCAACACAGATGCCACTTACAAAGATCTATATTTAAACCTCAACTTCGAATCGGTACAGGCAGCTGCCCAAGCAGCGATGAAAGCTTTTGAGCATAAAGAGTTTGATGCGGTTGAGATTATTTACAGCGAATTTAAAAATGCTGCTACACAAGTATTTGTAGCTGAACCATTTTTGCCTATTCCTAAAGTGGCCAATACCACCAATAAGAAAAAGTCTGACTTTATTTTTGAGCCTGCTAAAGAAGCGTTGATCGCCGAATTGATGCCTAAAATTTTAAATACACAATTATATAAGGCAGTATTAGACGGCAATGCCAGTGAACACGGTGCTCGGATGACAGCCATGGATAAGGCCAGTGATAATGCAAATGAATTGTTGAAGTCGCTCAAGATCAGCTATAACAGAGCCCGCCAGGCAGCCATTACTACAGAACTTACCGAGATCGTAAGTGGTGCGGCTGCGTTGCAGGGATAAAATAATCTTCAATCTGGAATCTGAAAATCTTTAATCTGGATTAACTATAGTTGCTCAGATTGAGGATTGATAATTGAAGATTTCTATTATCTTCATCCAAAAAGTCTCAACCAACATGGAACTAAGCGAAATCATTCCTCATATAGAAGTACTTATTTTTGCCAGTGAAAAACCATTGACTTCATTAGATATTGTTGAACTAATTAATAACAGCTTTGGGTTTTTAGAAGAGCGCATTTCTTTAGATCAGGTTGAATCCGCCGTGGAAGGTATCCGGGAGAAATATAATGCTGAATTTTATCCTTTTGAAGTACGAGAAAGCGGAGGCGGCTGGCAATTCCTTACAAAAAAAGAGTTTCATAAAACCATCGCTCAATTAAATGGCGATAAATTTTTAAAGCGATTATCTGCAGCAGCTTTGGAAACATTGGCTATCATCGCTTACAAGCAACCAATAACGAAAGGAGAAATAGAAGCGATAAGAGGTGTTAACAGCGACTATAGTATCCAAAAATTATTAGAGAAGGAATTAATCCTGATCTCAGGAAGAAATGAGCAGATGCCCGGTAAACCACTGGTATATGCTACTTCTAAAACATTTATGGATTATTTTGGTATAAACACGGCCGCTGATTTGCCAAAAATTAAAGAGGTATTAGCCGAACAAATTGTAGAAGGTACTATCATTAAACCAGAGGACTTCACAGATCAACCCGTTGCCGATTCACTAGCAGAAGTTGATGCCATAGAAGGAGATGTATCCGATATTACAGTAAATGAAGAGGGCGAATTAATCGTTAAAAAAGACGATGAAGAAAATGCCAACGAAACAGATGCCCCACAAGATTAATGTATCTTTGGCATTATGGCATTATCGATTTCACCCATACAAATTCAGGCTCTCGCTGCTACTTACGGAACCCCGTTATATATTTACGATGTTGATACAATTACAAAACAGTATCAAACCTTAACACATGCATTTGCCGATACGAATGCAACATTTTTCTATGCCTGTAAGGCAAATACGAATATCAATATTCTAAAACATATTCTCAGTATCGGTGCGAATATCGATTGTAGCTCCATTAATGAAGCCAAATTGGCATTAAAAGCAGGTTTTAAAGGATCTCAAATTCTATACACCAGTAATGGTATTCACTTTAGCGAAATAGAAGAAGCTGTTTCAATGGGTGTACATATTAATATCGACAGTCTTTCTAATCTCGAGAAATTCGGCGAAAAATATGGCCACAGTTACCCGGTTGGACTAAGATTACGACCGAATATTATGGCAGGCGGTAACCTAAAAATTTCTACTGGCCATACTAAAAGTAAATTTGGTATCCCCATTGAGCAAATAGATGAGATTATACGCTTGAAAAACACATACCATATCCATATTCAAGGACTTCATATTCATACAGGTAGTGAAATTAAAGATGTAGATGTTTTTATCAAGGGAAGTAGTGTTTTGTTTGATCTCGCTAATCGCTTCGATGAATTGATATACCTCGATTTAGGAGGCGGTTTTAAAGTTCCTTATAAGGAAGGAGAAGAAGGAACTGATATGATAAAACTCGGAAAAGAAGTAACCGCTGCTTTTAACAATTTCCATCAATCATATCCAAAAAAATTACAGGTTTGGTTTGAACCGGGTAAATTTTTAGTAAGCGCTTCAGGATATTTTGTAACAACCGTAAATGTGCTAAAACAAAATGGGGAAACCCTAATTGCGGGTGTTAATAGTGGTTTCAATCATTTAATACGCCCCATGTTTTACGATGCCTATCATCAAATAACAAATATCTCTAACCCCCAAGGCGCACCAAAAAACTATATGGTTACAGGTAATATTTGTGAAACAGATACATTCGCCACAGACAGACTATTGTCTGAAGTGCGGGAAGGCGATTTATTGGTTTTCAGTAATGCCGGGGCCTATGGCTTTGAAATGGGCAGTAATTATAACGCCCGATTATTACCCGCACAAGTAATGATTAAATCCGGGATGGCACATTTAATCCGTAAAAGAGATGTTTTTGAAGATTTATTAAGAAATCAAATTGAGCTCGATTAAAACAAATTTGTAGTTTGCAGTAGATGATACAAGTTGCAGATATTAAAAAAGCATTTGGTGATAAAACAATCTTAGATGGTATTAGTGCTACCATGGAAGCCGGTAAGTGTAATTTAATTATTGGTACCAGTGGAAGTGGGAAAACAGTACTTACCAAATGCATGGTAGGTTTGTTTACACCCGATAGTGGTAGTATTCAATACGATGGTGCCGATATGCTTACCATGGACGACAAAGAGAAAAAACAACTTCGGCAACAGATTGGTATGCTCTTTCAGGGTAATGCTTTGTTCGACTCTATGACAGTAGAGCAAAACGTTTTATTCCCACTTGATATGTTTACGCAAATGACACAAGTTGAAAAAAAGAAGAGAGCCAATGAGGTTTTAGAAAGAGTTAACTTAACAGATGCGCATAAAAAATATCCTGCTGAAATCAGTGGGGGTATGAAAAAAAGAGTAGGTTTAGCCAGATCTATAGTGCTCAATCCGAAATATTTATTTTGTGATGAGCCGAATTCTGGTTTAGATCCGCAAACGTCTTTGGTAATTGATAAACTCATCAAAGAAATTACGGCTGAATACAAAATCACTACCATTGTAGTAACCCACGATATGAATAGTGTGATGGAGATCGGTGATCATATCGTATATCTATACCAGGGCAGAAAGCAGTGGGAAGGCTCAAATAAAGATATTATCTTCAGCAAAGATGAATTACTCAATAATTTTATTTTTGCATCTGAGTTTTTACAAGATGCTAAAGAAATGCGGATGATTGAAGCGGGAAAAGACCATAGACGATAGACGATGGACGATAGAAGAAATTTAATGATGTACTTTGCATCTTTGCGACTTAGCGTTTAAAAAGAAAATATGAATAAGATATCCATATTTGTTTTTGGTCTTTTAGTATCGATTGGCGTCATAGCTCAATCCCCTATAGATACCATACCCCCCTATAAAAAAAATCCAACTATCCCGGAGTTTAGCATTTTACAAACAGATAGTTCCTGGTACACAAAAAAAGATATCAAGCCATACGACTATACGGCCATCATTTATTTTAGTCCGGATTGTGGCCACTGCCAGCATGAAGCCAAACAAATAGTAAACAATATTGATTCTTTAAAAAACATACTTTTTATCTGGGTGAGTTATCGCGATTTTAACGATATCAAAAAATTCTATCATCACTATACATTGGATATGTATCCTAACATGATCATGGGAAGAGATCCTAAATATGCCATACCCAGCTTTTACCAGGTTCGTTATACGCCATTTGTAGCTTTATATGATAAAAAGCAGCAATTAGTAACAACCTGGGATATGGGGGTAGAAATCCCCGAATTGCTTGAATTTATCCGAAAAAAATAAATACTAGCCCCTACCTTTGCCCCGTCATTAAATCATTTAAATAGTTCCATATGAAAGTTACTGTAGTGGGTGCCGGTGCCGTAGGTGCAACCTGTGCCGATAATATTGCCCGTAAAGAATTATGTACTGAGTTGGTATTGCTCGACATTAAAGAAGGCCTCGCAGAAGGTAAAGCGCAAGATATGATGCAGACTGCAGCCTTGCTTGGGTTTGATACTAAAATTGTTGGTAGCACAAATGACTACAGTAAAACCGCTGGCAGTGATGTAGTGGTTATTACCTCAGGTATTCCTCGTAAACCCGGAATGACACGCGAAGAATTGATAGGCACCAATGCAGGAATTGTAAAAGGTGTTTGTGAAAATATTTTAAAGTACTCTCCTAATGCTATCATCATTGTAATTAGTAATCCGATGGATACGATGACTTATTTGGCATTAACATCTACCGGTTTACCCAAAAACAGAATAATCGGTATGGGTGGTACCCTCGATAGCAGCCGCTTTAAATATCAACTAAGTCAACATTTAGGTTGCAGTCCCGCAGATTTGAATGCCATGGTAGTAGGCGGACATGGAGATACAACCATGATTCCATTGATTCGCTATGCTACTTGGAATAGTGCTCCTGTAACCGATTTTTTAAGTGCTGAACAACAACAACAAATCGTAAATGATACTATGGTTGGCGGTGCAACACTTACTAAACTAATTGGTACTTCTGCCTGGTATGCACCGGGTGCTGCCGGAGCTGCTTTAGTAGAAAGCATTGTACGTGATCAGAAAAAATTATTTACTTGCTGCGTTCTTTTAGATGGCGAATATGGCCAAAAAGATATTTGCTTAGGTGTTCCCGTTACCATCGGTAAAAACGGTTGGGAAAAAATTATCGACTTCAAGCTGAACACCGATGAGCAAGCTGCTTTCAATAAAAGTGCTGATGCGGTAAGAAGCATGAATGATGTGCTGAAAACATTATAATAACTGAATGCTAATATTGCTTAAGCCTCAACATAACGTTGGGGCTTTTTAGTAACTTTAGTTACACAAAACAATAAATATGAAGTATCGGTTACTTATATGTGCAATACTGTTATATACTGCTATTACCGCACAAAATAATTTTCCTCTTTTTTTAGAAGGTACTTGGTATGCACCCCAAAATAATACTTATGAAAGATGGGATAAATTTAATGAACAGCGACTAAAAGGGTTTTCTTACCAATTAAAAGATGGTAAAATGCTGGTAGATGAGTATTTCGATATTACGCAAGAAGAAAAAAGTGTTATCTATACAGCAACTGTCAAAAACCAGAATCAAGGCAAATCAATTCGTTTTAAACTAAAGCAAACTGCTAATCAGTATGCTTTTGAGAATCATACTCACGATTTTCCAAAAATCATTGTTTACACCTTACTCAATCCGTTAGAAGTTTTGGTTGATGTATCTGATGGAAAACA
>JAIEQT010000125.1 GCA_019747455.1 Chitinophagaceae bacterium
GAAGGTAATTATGCCATTCGCTTTTTTAAGTATCTTGCAAATAAGTTTTGAGCTATGTACTTTTTAAAACACCCCCTTCGCATTTTTATTTATTGTTTTTTTCAAGTGACGGTTCTTTTAGCAGCCGCTCAAAATACAGGCACAATTATTAATAATGGCATCAAAAAAATGGCAGCTAAAAACTATCGGGGTGCCATTCAAGATTTCACAGCTGCCTTGGAAGAGCTTCCGGAAGAAGTTAACTTGTATGTGAATAGGTCTATTGCTAAAAGGTCATTGAAAGATTATGCCGGTGCAGTTGAAGATCTGAGTTTTGCGCTAGAAATTGAGCCTAATAATGCGATGCTTTATTATAATAGAGGAGTTGCAAAGGGCTTGATGGAAGATGTAACCGGTGCTATTGAAGATTATACTAAAGCGCTTGCATTAAATCCTAATAATGCCAATGTATATTACAACAGAGGTGTAGAAAAAGAGAAGCTAAAAGATTTCCAAGGGGCATTAGCAGATTATAACAAAGCATTAGTATTGAATCCAAGAAATACAGCAGTATATTTTAATAGAGGAGTAGTACGTGGTCAATTAAATGATAAAGATGGGGCTATTCAGGATTATAATAAAGCTGCCTTATATAATCCGAAGAATAAAGATGTTTGGTTCAACAGAGGTACTGAGAGAATGAGTAAAGACGACTATAACGGTGCTATTAATGATTTTTCTAAGTCTATCAGCTTGGATGCAAGTGATCCTAATAGCTGGTTTAATAGAGGGTATGCCAAAACCAAACTCAATCAATTTAAATCGGCTATTAGTGATTTTGATAAAGCCATTCAATTAGATGCGGCTACCGATATTTATTTTAATAGAGGTATTGCTAAAGCTGCCATCAATGATCATAGAGGCGCTATTCAGGATTTTGATAAAGTAGCTGCCGCAGAACCGGAAACCGATAATGTATATTTTAATAGAGGATTGAGTAAAGAGAAATTAGGAGACCATAACGGCGCCCTGAGTGATTTAGAAAAGGCTTTGAAAATTAGTCAGGCTAACCCGGATATCTATTTTAACCGAGCTGTGATTCGGAGAGATCTTAAACTGTATAAAATGGCTTTAGAAGATTTTGATAAAGCCTTGGTATTGAGTCCAAATAATTCAGACCTATATTTAAACAGAGGTATCACACGTGTATTGCTGGGCGATACCCTTAATGCTATTAAGGATTTTACAAAAGCTATAGAAGCTAATAAATTGAATACAAGTGCTTGGTTTAACAGAGGTATTTATTACGATAAAATGGGCGACTATGAATCTGCGCTGGATGATTATAATACAGCTATTAATTTAGATCCGAAAAATGCAGACATATATTTTAATCGCGGCGTTGTGCGTGGTTATTTGAAAGATGCGAAGGGTGCCATGGCCGATTATAGTAGAGTGATTCAACTGAAACCTTCTTTTGGTAATGCCTGGTATAATAGAGGTGTAGAAAGAGCTCATGCAGGAGACCATGTTAATGCTGTAGCAGATTTTAATAAAGCTATTCAGATATTAGGTGAACAGCCAGACCTGGTTTTTAATAGAGGGATTTCTAAAGCTGCTTTAAAACAATATAATCTGGCCATTCTGGATTATAATAAAGTAATTGTAAACGCCCCTTCTATGCCTAATGTTTTTTTTAACAGAGGTATTGCCTTTGCTCAGTTAAAAAAATATGATGAAGCTATTATCGATTATGGTAAAGCCATTCAGCAGGATCCTAAGAATGCAGATATCTATTTGAATCGTGGCATTCTATTGGAGATGAAGAAAGAATATGCCAATGCCATAGAAGATTTAACAAAAACTATTTCTCTTCATCCTGCCGGGGCAGAGGCTTATTATTTCAGAGGTTTGTGCAAGTTTTTTTTGAAAGATATTCCCGGAAGTTGTACAGACCTGAAAAAAGCAGTTGATCTGGGTAGTAAGCTGGCCTCACTAGAGCTCAGTAAATCCTGTAAATAGCGCGCTTTTCCTTGATTTTTGCCATTAGTGTTAAAAAGAACTTTTTTATCACCGGGCATGTAATATATTGCATATATCAATTACAAATGAAAAAACGCTTTATGAAAAAATTATTCTTATCAGCTTTAGTTTTACTGGCACTGGGTGTTTCAGTATCTGCTCAAACAGCAGATGAAATTATTACTAAGTATATTACTGCTATTGGGGGTGCCGATAAATGGCGCCAAATTAAATCTATAAAAGTAGAAGGTCAGGCTGAAGTACAAGGCTTTGCTATCCCTTTTACCATGCAGGGTGTTCAAATGAAAGGAATGAGAGTAGATGCGGAGTTTCAGGGAAATAAAATCATTGATATCGTTACGCCAAGCGCAGGATGGTCACAAAATCCTTTCAGTGGTAAATCTGGCTTAACAGCGTTAACAGAAGAAGAACTTAAAACCAAATTAGATGATTTGGATATTCAAGATGCCTTTGTTGATTATAAAGCAAAAGGATCTACCATTGAGTTCTTAGGAAAAGATGAAGAAGATGGTAATGAATATTTTAAAGTGAAGATCACTTCTAAAAATGGTAATGAAAAAACCTACTTTTTTGATACTAAAACCAGTTTAGCTTACAAAACTGAGTCAATTTCAAAAGTACAAGGACAAGAAGTAAAAAGTTCTATCAAGTACCTTGATTATCAAACACTCGAAAATGGTATCAAAATGCCTTTCAAAACAGATTTGGGTCAAATGATGCAGGTGGTTAAAAAGGTTACCCTTAACCCTACCGTTGATGAAACTATCTTCAAAGGAAATTAATTAATATAATTTTTCAGAATGCTTTCTTCTTTATCAATGGTAAGGTAGAAAGCATTTTTAATTATGCGTTATGAGAAAATATTTCGTTCTATTCATCCTACTCTTTGCAATGGCTGCCCAAGCACAGGTTAGCTTAAATTCCTCTTATTATCAGGTAATGAGTGCCAGAGCTTTAGGGCCATCTACCATGAGTGGAAGAATTAGTGCTATTGAAGGTATAACAGTAGATAACCAACTTAATCTTTATGTTGGTACTGCAGGTGGGGGTATCTGGAAAAGCCAGAATGGCGGACAATCTTTTAGTCCCATATTTGATAAGTATTGTCAGAGTATTGGGGCACTTGCCATTGAACCTGGCAATGGTAAAGTGGTATATGCGGGTACTGGCGAATCGAATATGCGTAATTCAGTGTCTATAGGCGATGGTTTGTATAAAACAACAGATGGTGGAGCGAACTGGCAAAAGATAGGGTTAGATAGCACAGAACATATCAGTAAAATAGTTATTGATCCTGCCGATAAAAAAACAATTTATGTGTCGGCTCCCGGTCCTCTTTGGAGCAATTCCTCCCATAGAGGATTGTATAAATCTACTGATGCCGGAAAAACATGGAATAAGATTTTATATGTAAATGAGGAAACCGGTTGTGCGGATATTGCTGTTCATCCACAAAAATCAAATATTATATTAGCCAGTTTCTGGCAATTTCGCCGCAAACCTTATGCCTTTAATTCAGGAGGCTCGGGTAGTGCACTATTTAAGTCAGTAGACGGAGGTAAAACCTGGAATAAGATACGAAATGGGTTACCTGAAGGTGATTTTGGTAGAATCATTATTACTATTAATCCTTCTAAACCTTCCCAAATATTTGCCATAGTGGAGGCAAAAGAATCAGCCTTATATGTTTCTGATGATGAAGGAGATAATTGGAAAAAAATAGCTTCCAATAATACGCTCTCTTTTCGCCCTTTTTACTTCAGCACTTTGGTTGTAGATCCAAAAGATCCCAAAAGAATATATCGTCCAACGTATTCTTTTGAATTCTCTAATGATGGTGGATTAACCTGGACGGGTAGTGGCTTCGGTGGCGTAGCACCACATGCCGATCATCATGCATTGTGGGTGAACCCCGCAAATACAGATGTAATGTATTTAGGTACGGATGGTGGTGTTTATCTAAGTACCAATAGAGGAACAAGTTGGCAGTTTTTAAATAATTTGCCGGTAGGACAATTTTATCATGTAAGTGTAGACAATAAAAAGCCATATAATATTTATGGCGGATTACAAGATAATAATAATTGGATCGCACCTAGTTCATCGCCTGGCGGTGTGGTATCTACCGACTGGCGCGGACTTGGTGGGGGAGATGGTTTTTGGGTACAGCCCGATCCGATAGAAGGCAGTAGTGTTTTTGCAGAATCGCAGGGTGGGGAAATGTATCGTATTGATATGAAGCGAGGATTATCTTTTGATATACAACCACAATTACAAAAAGGCGATAGTGCCTATAGATGGAATTGGAATACACCCATTGTTATCGGTGCTAGTAAATGGCAAAAGCCCGGTAACAAATTATATAACCTGTATACGGGCGCTCAATATGTATTTCGCTCGAGAGATGAAGGAAAAAACTGGGAGCGTATCTCTCCGGATTTAACTACTAATAATAAAGACAAACAACAAGCGGCAGGTAGTGGTGGTATTACAGGTGATAATACCAGCGCTGAAAACCATTGTACTATTTTCACTATTACACAAGATCCTAAGAATGAAAATATTATTTGGGCTGGTACAGATGATGGCAATGTGCAGCTTACAAAAGATGGTGGTAAAACATGGGTAAATAAGGCAGCTGAGATTTGGAAAACAGGTGTGCCGGAGCATAGCTGGGTAAGCTGTATTGAAATTTCTTCCTTAAACCCGCAGCGAATTTATATCACCTTAGAGAACCATATGTATGGTGATCATGGAACCTATGTGGTAATGAGTGCAGACGGAGGCAATACATGGAAAAGATTTACTTCCACAGAGTTTACAGGTTTTGCGCATGTTATCCGCGAGGATATTGTAAATGAAAAATTATTATTTCTTGGAACAGAAATGGGTTTGTTCATTTCATTCGATGGCGGAGCTACCTGGATGCGCAGTAAATATCAAAATATACCTTGGTATGCATTGGTAAGAGATATTAAAATTCATCCGAAAACCAATGATTTAGTAATTGCCACACACGGAAGAGGTATTTATATTATGGATAATTTACAGCCCTTACGCGAAATGAGTAAGGCCGATCTTAATAAAGATTTCATATTCTTCCCGGTTCAATCTTTTACAATAGACTATAATGCACAATATCCTCAACCTTCCGCTAATTTATTTGGTTGGTATGGAGAGAATTCGGTTTTGGCACCTACTTTTTATTATTATTTAAAACAGCGAAGTAACGATGCTGTAAAGATTGAAATTTTTGATAGTAACAATAAATCTGTCATTGATTTTAATGGATCGGGTTTAAAGGGATTGAATAAAGTTTATTGGGGATTGAATAGCAGACCTCCTAAAGTAGCTGTTGGCGGTATGATCACACAGAGCTCTATGCAAAGAGCCGGACTAGTTGGCCCGAGGGTAATACCCGGTAAATATAAAGTTGTGATAAAAGCAGATGGTAAAGAATATGTACAGTATATCGATGTATTACCAAATCCACAAAAAGGATTTAGTTTGCAAGAAGCCATTACCTTACAAGAACAAGCAACACGATTATTCAATCTGGAGGAGAAATTATTTTATTTAGTGGATACCACAGATAAAACAATTGCCAAGCTTAGTACTAAAAATGGAAAAAATGAGCAAGAAGTTAAGCAGTTGCAGCAATTAACGGATCTGCGTAAAGAACTTATTGAAACGAATCGTAAATCTATTTTCTTCGATGAAACTAAATTTAGAAAAAAAGTAAGTGATCTATATCTAACAGTTGCTACAGCTATAGAACCTTTAAGTACTTCAAAAGCTTCAGCCATTGAAATATTAGAGAAAGAATTTGAGACCTGGAAACAAAAAGTGTATGCAGTGCTGAAATAGTAAAAAAGCCCCCACCATATTGCTGGGGGCTTTTTTATAATGATCCACCTTCTACCAAATTACTTTCTACAAATAGTTCTTGTAAGGAAGGTTGTCCGGAAAGGCAAGCCATAAGTTGGGTAAAAGCGAGTTTGCCTAATTTGTAACCACTGGTTTCTACGTACGTTATTTCCGGATAATATAATGAGGGTATGAATCCATTACTAATTGATATAACACCCAATTCTCTGGGTATGATAATCTGTTTTTGGCGAATGGCTTTCATAGCACCAATGAGTAATTCATCGCTCATGCAAAAGATCACATCCGGTTTTTTTGTTTTTTCTAATCCCTTATAGGTATCCGTTTCTGCTTCGGCGCTATTCTTAGCAAATGCCATATCAATGGTTGCTTCTTTGTTGTGCTTATGTATATATCGTTCGAAGGCATCCCTTCTCTTTTGGGTGATAGAAAGTTTTGGGTCACCGAATAAAGCCAGAATTCTTGTTTTTTTGGCTTGTGTAATAGCTTCTGCTGCCATACCTGCGGCTCTTTCATCGGCCAAACAAACTTTATTCAAGCCTTTTTCTTCAGGCACTTTATCAAAAAAAACAACCGGAATATCCAGCTCTTTCATTTTATTATAATGCCTTAGATCTTTGGTGTCAGCCGTTATACAGGCAAATAATCCGGTTACTCTGTTTTGGCGGAATAGGCGGAGATTGTCTGATTCGATATCGGGGTCGTCTGCGCTTTGTAGGATCATAAGGGAATAACCATTTCTTCTGCTTTCTTCCTCTACGGATGAAATAAAGCTTTCATAGAAGTGGTTGGATATGGCAGGTACCAATAAGCCAATAAGCTTACTATGTTTCGTTCTCAGGTGTACGGCAAAGGCGTTGGGTTCGTAGTCGAGGGCAGCCGCCAATTCCAATACTTTTTCTCTGGTTTTAATGGATATATCGGGGTGGTGTTTAAGGGCGCGGGAAACAGTAGAGATACTGCACCCCATTGTTTCAGCAATTTTTTTCAAAGTCGTATTATTCATCCCAAATTTTTTAGAAAGGTATTACATTTTCACATCAAATGTTTTCGCAATCGTTTGTTATTTTTTGTCCCTTTTTTTTTGCGGTAAAACTGTTTTTAGTATTTAAATCACCCTTATTTTAGAAAAAGAATTGTTACAAATAATTTAACAAAGAATGCATCGTTTTGAAGATGGTTGTGGTCTAACAATCGTTTTTATGCAGAAAAAAGGGTTTTGTTGAGTTTTTTTAGCATTCTTTTTAGAAAAAAATAACAAAAAAGTTTTTTTAGTATAAAAATGTGTATTTTGTACACGCTTAATAACCAGTAAACTGCCATTTATGAATGTAATGAAGCTTGCCAAACCCATTATGTTGGGTGCGTTCGCTTGCCTGTTTGCGATCTTCTCGCATGCGCAAACGAAAACGGTTTCCGGTAAGGTAACCGATTCAAAAGACGGATCACCTTTAGTAGGTGCTTCTGTTGTTGCTAAAGGAACTAAAACAGGTACCCAAACCGGTGCCGATGGTACCTTTAAATTATCTGTTCCATCTAATGTTACCACTTTGGTAATTTCTTCTGTTGGTTTTGGTACCAAAGAAGTTAGTGCCAGTGGATCTGTGGATGTAGCTTTAACTGCTGCTGCTGATGCGCTTAGCGAAGTGGTAGTAGTTGGTTATGGTACCAGAAAAGCTAAAGACGTAACAGGTTCTGTTGCGAAAATCACAGAAAAAGATTTTAACAAAGGACAGATTGCTTCTCCTGATCAGCTATTACAGGGCCGCGCTCCCGGTGTATTAGTTACACCATCAAGCGGTGAGCCTGGTGCTGCTGCCACCATTAATATCCGTGGTACGGGTTCTATTTCTGGTGCCCAAGAGCCACTGTATGTAATTGATGGAGTGCCTTTGATTCAGGGTGGAACATTAGGTTCTGCTAGTGGTGTTGAAGGAAGCACTACTGCTAAAAACCCGCTTATTTTCTTAAACCCTAACGATATCGAAAATATCACCGTTCTTAAAGACGCATCTGCTGCGGCTATTTACGGTTCTAGAGGTGCGAATGGGGTAATCTTGATTACCACCAAACAAGGTAAAGGTGGTCGTAAAGGAAGTTTCCAATTCTCTGCTAATACTAGTATTGCAGAAACTGCAAAGCGCTACAATTTAATGGGTGCTACTGATTTCTTAGTGGCCGCTAAAAAAGCTAATATCGATGGTGGTGCTGATCCAGTTGCTGCTGCCGACGCTGTTAAGCTTATTGATGGTGGTGCTAATACGAATTGGCAAGATCAGATTTTCCGTCGCGCTATATCTCAAGCATATAACTTAAGCTGGGGTTACAATAATAAAGGAACTACACTTCGTTTGAGTGGTTCTTATGATGATCAACAAGGTATTGTTAGAAACAGTAGCTTGAAGCGTGTTACAGGTCGTGTGAATTTCTCTCAGAAATTCTTAAAAGATAAAGCACGTTTTGACGCGAACATCACTTATTCTAATACACGTAACCAATATCCTCCATTATCTAACAACGCAGGATATCAGGGTAGTTTGTTAGGTGCTGCTTTACAGTTTAACCCTACCAATCCTATCTATAATAAAGATGGTTCTTTCTTCCAGCCGGGAGATCAGCGTAACCCGTCTCAAATGTTAGCTTATTTTGATGATAATGATAAAGTAAATCGTTTTTTGACCAATCTCTCACTAAGCTATCAAATAACAAAAGATCTTACCTATAAAGCCGTAGTTGGTATTGACAATGGTAAATCTGAGCGTATTTCATTCGCAGATCCTCGTTTAGGTTCTAATGCTTATGGTGGTACCAGTGTGATCTTTGGTAAAGATTGGGGTAACCAAATTCAAGGTAACGGAAGAACAACTAAGCAGAACTTGGAAACCAAGTCGTTGCTAGTTGAACACTATGTTACTTATGATAAAACCTTTAATAATAAGCATAACATCAACGCTGTTGCCGGTTATTCTTACCAAAACTTTGAAACTCAATATACCGGAAGCGTAGGTTGGGGTTTAAATACACCTGTAGTTAACCCAACTGATGTATTTGTTAAGAATTATAATAACTTCAAAAACTACGCAAAATTTGTTCCTGGTTATAACAGAAACGAATTACAGTCTACATTCGGTCGTTTAAACTATACTTATAATGATAAGTATTTCTTAACCGCTACTGTTCGTAGAGACGGTTCTTCTAAGTTTGGTGCCAACAACCGGTATGCTACTTTCCCTGCATTCGCTGCTAAATGGAGAGTAATGCAAGAAGGTTGGGCTGAGAAAGCACTTGGCAAGTGGTTTAGCGACGTGTCTATACGTGCTAACTACGGTCAATTAGGTAGCCAAGATAATTTAGGCTCTTATGCGGCATTGAACCTCCAGCAAACATTTGATCCTAATACAGGATTAAGTACAGGTCCTGGTGCTACTACCCAGTTTATCCAACAAGGTAACCCTAATTTGAAATGGGAAACTGTTACTACTAAAGGTGTAGGTATCGACCTTACTTCAAAAGATAGAAGACTAAACATCACTGTAGATTATTACTACTCTACTCGTAAAGACATGTTGTTCTTCGCACCAACTCCAGGTGGTTTTGCACCTAATGCAAACTGGTGGATCAACTTAAATGGTAATGTAATCAACAAAGGTTGGGAAGCAAGTATTAGCTATAAAATCATCCAGGGTAAGAAATTCTCTTGGGATGCTAATTACAACATGACAACTGTTAATAACACAGTTACCGGTTTACCTAGCCCAATCAATACTGGTTCAGTAAGCGGACAAGGTTTAACAGGTGCATTTGCCCAAACCTTAACTAATGGTAATCCTATATTTACCTGGAGTATGCCTGTTTATCAAGGATTTGATGGTAACGGTAATGCCAGATATGCTGCCGGTGCTTCAAACCAGTTATTAGGAACTGCATTACCTAACTTCTACGCAGGTTTAACTAACAACTTTACGTATGGAAGATGGAGTTTAAGTTTATTTGTGAACGCAGTTTCAGGTTTCTACGTATATAATAATACAGCAAATGCTTTGTTCTTGAAAGGTAGCTTAAGAAATGCTCGTAACGTAACGTATGAAGCAGGTACCAGCCCTGAGAATCCATTTAACCCAGGTTCTGTATCTACCCGTTTCTTGGAGAAAGGAGATTTCATCCGTCTCTCTAACGCGAATTTGAGCTATTCATTTAACATTAAGAGCAAAACAATTAAGACACTTAATGTGTTTGTATCTGGACAAAACCTTGCTTTATGGACTAAATACTCTGGTATAGATCCTGAAGTAAACGTAGATAAAAATATCAATGGTATCCCTTCAAGAGGATTTGACTATACGCAGTATCCTCGTCCAAGATTGGT
>JAIEQT010000518.1 GCA_019747455.1 Chitinophagaceae bacterium
CGACGGGGGTACCACCATTATCATTCAAGGTAAAAAAAGATTTGAGTGGACGGAAATGGTGAGTGAGGACCCCTATTTTAAAGCGGCTATACGTTTGTTTGAGGAGGAAGAAGCACCTGATACAGCAGATTTTAAGGCTTACGTGAGCAGCATCAAAGATCTGGCCTCACAAATCGTACAGCTGTCTCCTAACCTCCCTACAGAGGCTGCCATCATTTTAAAAAATATTGAGAATGCATCATTCCTTATCAATTTCGTAAGCAGTAATTTAAACTCAGAATTACAAGAGAAACAGCAATTGCTCGAGATGCAGGATATTAACGAGCGTGCCGTTAAACTCATGCAAATTTTACAACGCGAACTACAATTTGCGGAACTAAAAAATAAGGTAACCAATAAAACAAGAACAGAACTTGATAAACAACAGCGCGACTACTTTTTACAACAACAATTAAAAAGTATCAAGGAAGAATTAGGTGGCGATTCCAACGAGCGGGAAATATCTGAAATGAAGAAAAAGGCAGAAACAAAAAAATGGCCCGAAACGGCTAAAGCTGCTTTTAAAACGGGTATTCAAAAGTTGGAACGCATGCATCCTTCCACACCGGATTATTCCGTTGTATATAACCATTTGGATCTTATGTTAGACCTTCCCTGGGAAGAATATACAGCTGATAAATACGATTTAAAAAATGCAAAGAAAATATTGGATGCCGATCATTATGGTATGACCAAAATCAAAAGTCGTATTCTGGAATATTTAGCCGTGTTGCAGTTGAAAGGAGATATGAAAAGCCCGATCTTGTGTTTTCTGGGTCCTCCCGGAATAGGTAAAACTTCCTTAGGTAAATCTATTGCGCATGCTATAGGTAGAAAATATGTTCGCTTTAGTTTGGGCGGCTTGCATGATGAAAGTGAGATCAGGGGGCATCGTAAAACTTATATTGGGGCTATGCCCGGCAGGGTGCTTCAGAATTTACGAAAATGTAAATCTTCAAACCCTGTGATGATATTAGATGAAATAGATAAGATCGGTAATGATTTTAGAGGCGATCCTTCATCGGCTTTGTTGGAAGTTTTGGATCCTGAACAGAATAATACTTTCTATGATAATTATCTGGAACTGGAATATGATCTGAGTAAAGTATTGTTTATTGCTACGGCAAATAATCTACAAAATATACAACCGGCATTACGAGATAGGTTGGAGATTATTGATTTAAGTGGTTATGCTGTTGAAGAGAAAACGGAAATAGCCAAAAGACACCTGGTACCCAAACAAAAAGAAGCACATGGGTTAGCAAACCAACAATTTAAGATCAGCGATAAAGTGATCGAAAAAATTATTGAAGAATATACCCGAGAGAGTGGTGTTAGAGAACTAGACAGGCAATTGGCTTCTATTATGAGATATCAAGCTAAAGAAATGGCCTTGAAGGGTAAATTAAAGCATACACTTACGGCTCCTGATATTGAGAAAATACTCGGACAAGCACGCTATAATAATGAGATATACAAAACAGCTAATATGCCTGGAGTAGCTGTAGGGCTTGCCTGGACCTATGTTGGAGGCGATATTTTATTTATAGAAACTATTTTAAGTGATGGTAAAGGAGAACTGAAACTAACCGGAAATTTAGGTAATGTGATGAAGGAAAGTGCTACTACCGCGTTAAGCTATATTCATTCGAATGCGAAAAAATTAGGTGTTGATCCGGAACTTTTTGGTAAGAAAAATGTACATATTCATGTTCCTGAAGGAGCGGTACCTAAAGATGGCCCAAGCGCCGGTGTTACCATGCTCAGCTCTTTGGTTTCAGCCTTTACCGGAAGGAAAATAAAACCTTTTTTAGCCATGACAGGCGAAATTACACTTCGTGGACAGGTACTACCTGTTGGTGGCATTAAAGAGAAAGTACTTGCTGCTAAAAGAGCCGGGCTGAAAGAAATTTTACTTTGCGCAGCTAATAAAAAAGATGTAGAAGAGATAGAAGGCGATTTCATAAAAGGTATTCAATTCCAATATGTTAAAACCATGCAACAAGTATTAGAGCATGCCATTGTATAAAATCGGTGAATTTTTGTACCGCTTTTGAACTTAATTATTAGACAATTGTAAACCATTTCATCAACAGATATTTCATGTTGGTTGTTTTAAAGGTAACGTCCCCCATTTCTATGGGGGATTTTTTTTAGCTTTATTGCATGAGGGGCTTCTTTTTTTGTTTAACATTGTGGCTATTAAGTACTAAAATATATTCACAAACATTAGGTGGTAATGCTTCTTTTAGTTTTCTACAATTACCTGTAAGTGCCCAACAGTCGGCACTTGGCGGACTTAACATCAGCACGTTTAATAAAGATGTGGCTAATGCCTGGGCAAACCCCGCTTTACTCAGATCCGAAATGAATAAGCAGCTCAGTACTTCTTATAATGCTTTTTTAGCGGGGATCAATCAATTAGGATTGGTTACAGGTATAAGTACAAAGGGAGAAAAAATTATGGTTGGGGCGGGCATACAATTTTTAGACTATGGCACGATCATACAAACAGATGCTGCAGGTAATAACCTGGGATTTTTTAAAGCAGCTGATTATGCCCTTCAACTGATGGCATCTACTAATTATAAAGAGCATTTCAGGGTTGGTATGGCGTTCAAGTTTTTGCAATCTCACTACGGGCAATATCGGGCATCCGGTGTAGGTGCAGATTTTGGTATTACTTATTACGATAGTAGTAAAGGGTTTCAAATAGCTGTGTTGGTAAAAAATATTGGTGCCCAACTTACTACCTACGAGCCAAACGGAATCAAAGAAGAGCTTCCCTTCGATTTACAAGCCGGAATTAGTTATGCTTTTACAAATATCCCATTACAAGTTTCTATAACTGCCCAACAACTACATCGGTTTACATCTAAGGGAAATGAGCAAACAAGTGTAGGCGGAACTGCTGCAACAGAGGATAATAGCTTTTTCAGTAATTTAGGTTCTCACTTTTTACTTAGCGCACAATACAGGATAGCTAATACGCTGGAGTGGTATGCGGGTTATAATTTTTTAAGAGGAAGAGATTTGAATATCAGCAATGGTCCTAATGCTTTTAATGGCTTTTCAACCGGCTTTGGTTTATTGCTGAAAAAATTTACCGTTCATTATGGAACAGGTTTTTATCAGAAAAATATGTATCATCATTTTTCTGTAAATTTTAATCTATAACCTAATCCCTAAAAATCGAATCGTATGCCTTGGGCTAAGGGTAAATTTTGGCCCCAATTGATGGTGTTGGTTTGTCTGCGCATGTAGGCCTTCCAGGCATCGCTACCACTTTCACGACCGCCTCCTGTTTCTTTTTCTCCACCAAAAGCACCGCCTATTTCGGCTCCACTCGTTCCAATATTCACGTTGGCAATACCACAATCGCTTCCAGCTGCTGATAGGAATTGTTCTGCCTCACGCATATTCAGTGTCATAATAGTAGAGGATAAGCCTTGTGGAACACCATTTTGCAAAGCAATGGCTTCATCAATAGTATCATATGACATCACGTATAAAATGGGTGCAAACGTTTCGTGCTGAACAATGGCCCATTCATTTTTCACAGCTGCAATACAAGGCTTCACATAGCAACCACTTTCATACCCTTCGCCTGTTAAAATACCTCCTTCTACCAAAAATGTACCGCCTTGTTTTTTACAAGCATCAATAGCTTGTAGATACATATTTACAGCGTCTTTATCAATTAATGGACCTACATGATGTTTACTGTTTAACGGATCACCAATTTGGAGTTGCTTGTAAGCATTTACCAATTTTTGCGTAAATACTTCATAAACAGCGGAATGAATGATTAGTCTTCTTGTAGTAGTGCATCTTTGTCCGGCAGTACCAACTGCTCCAAATACAGCACCAACCAGCGCCATATCTAAATCGGCATCTTTTGAAATAATCATGGCATTATTACCGCCTAATTCCAAAATCGTTTTTCCTAATCTTTTAGCAACAGCCTCATTAACGGCCTTTCCCATTCTGGTAGAACCTGTTGCTGATATTAGCGGAATGCGTGTATCATTACTCAACCATTCTCCCAACTCTCTGCCGCCTTGTACTACTATATCCACGCCTTCAGGAACATGATTACGATCGAATACTTCTTTCACGATTTTTTGTACGGCTACTGCACATATGGGTGTTTTCTCACTGGGCTTCCAAATAGTAGTATTGCCGCAAACCCATGCTAGTGCTGCATTCCAACTCCATACTGCTACCGGGAAATTGAATGCCGAAATAATACCTACAACACCTAACGGGTGCCATTGCTCATACATACGATGTTGTGGTCGCTCGCTATGCATGGTTAATCCGTATAACTGACGGGATAACCCAACAGCAAAATCGCAGATATCAATCATTTCTTGCACCTCACCATAGCCTTCTTGTAAACTTTTACCCATTTCATAACTCACTAATTTTCCTAATGGCTCTTTATAGGTACGAAGCGCGTCTCCTACCTGGCGTACAATCTCACCTCTCTTGGGTGCAGGCCAGCTTCGCCATGTTGCAAAAGCTTTCTGTGATTGCTGTACAGCTATATTGTATTCTTCTTTTGTAGTAGGAGCTACCGTACCAATAAGCTTACCATCCGTGGGAGAGTAAGATGCTAATACATGATTACCGGAAATGGCTTTATCAATACCTAATATTTGTAAGAAATCCATGGCTCTTTGTTTGGCGCAAAGGTATGTATATCGGCATTATGAATTCATCTTGGAAGCCAACAATAGTTGGTCATATACCGTACCATAGCTACTGCCAATAGGTATTTCTTTATTTGCAATCCAGATCTTTGTTTTACTAAATTTCTCTACTTTATGGATAGGTATGATAAATGAACGATGAACCCTCAAAAAATCTCTTGCAGGCAATTTCTCTTGAATATTTTTAAGCGTCATTAAAGTAAGTACCGGATTGGGTTTGATATAAATTTTGATATAATCATCAAGCGCTTCTATTAGCTCAATATCTTTCAAGTTAACTTTCATGATCTCATAGTTTACTTTAATAAACAATGAGTTTAATTGTAGTTCTTGTGTGCTTAAAAATTCCAAATACTCTTTTGCTTTATAACATGCTTTTAAAAAGCGGTCGTATTCAAAGGGTTTTAGAAGATAGTCTACGGCATCAACAGAAAAACCTTCTACCGCAAAATCGCGGTAGGCGGTGGTAAAAATGACGATCGGTTTTTCTGCCAGTGATTTATAAAATTGTAAACCGTTGATATCCGGCATTTGGATATCTAAAAAAAGTATATCTACTTTATGTTGTTCAATATATTTTTTAGCCTCATCTGTATCCGTAAAAATGTGTTCGAGTTGTAAAAAGGAAATACGGCTACAAAATTCTTTTATTACTTGTAACGCTAATGGTTCATCGTCGATGGCAATGCATGTAATCATTTATGTATATATAGTAAGGTTAACAGAATAAAAACCGTCTTTTATCCCATATGATAGCTGATGCTTTTCCGGGTAAAGTAATTCAAGGCGACGTTTCACGTTATTGATACCAATGCCCGTATTCTCTTGCAAATTATTTTCTGATTGCACGATGAAATTTTTTGCTGAAAACTCAATTTTATTAGCAACAGTATGTAACGAAAAGTCAATAATACTTTCTTCCTTAGTGCTGATCCCATATTTAAATGCATTCTCTACAAAGGCAATGAAGATAAGTGGCGCAACCAATAATTCGCCGGTATTTCCGCCAACTTCAAAATGTACTTTTACTTTATTGGTAAGTCTTACTTGCTGTAGTTCAATATAGTTATTTGTAAAATCAATTTCATTTTGCAGCGGTACTAATCGTTGCTCAGTTTCCGCCAAGATATAACGCATGATGGAAGAAAGCTTCAAAACTGCTGTAGCGGTTTTATCGCTTTTTACAATGGCCAGGGAGTAGATATTATTAAGCGTATTGAAAAAGAAGTGTGGGTTTACTTGTGATTTTAGAAACGATAGTTCGGTATTTAATTTTTCGTTCTCTGTTTCTTTTCTGTTTTGTTCTGTTTCCAACCAACGTTGTACCACACTAACACAGGTTCCTACCGTAAATACAAGTAAAAAAATGGCTGTATTATAAGGGTCTGCCAGTGGCCTTCTGCGCGGTCCGCCGCTTCTTACAATTCCTTTATAAGCCGGGTTTCTAATGTAGGCCGGTATATTGTTTTGTGGGTCGGGCGGAACAATGATACGGGCTATTTCTCTGGGAACATACAAAAAGAAAATAAGGCAGGCTAAGGTAGCTAGTACATACCAAAGCCATTTCTCTTTTACCAGTAATTTAGGAATAAGTACTTGTGTATTGAGATAGTAGAAAAATACAAGGAAAATATTATTGCAGATAATAACGGTAAGCATATAATTGCTCATATTGAACTCTCTTAGTCTGGGAAAAAAAACCAGATAAGGGAGTGCAAAAAAACAGATCCAAGCAGCAATATGTGCTATAACCGGAATGACTCTTTTCTTATTATTAATCGGTAACAAAAACTAGGCTTTTACGCAATGTAATAAAAGGGCTATACAACTACGTGAAATTAAGGATGAATATGCCATGTATATCGGTAAAAATCAATATGATTCCGTTTCGTTCGGAAAATTGATAGATTTCACATCATTAATATACTGTTGAACAGCTCCTGTAATTTGATTTTCGAGTTGTAGATATTTTCGAATAAAACGCGGATTGAATTCATTATTAATACCTAATAAATCGTGCATAACCAGAACTTGTCCATCGCAGCTACTTCCAGCCCCAATACCAATGGTAGGAATGTTTAATAGGCTAGTAACTTCTTTGGCTAATGCTGCCGGAATCTTCTCTAATACAACAGCAAAACAACCGGCCTCTTCCAGTGCTTTGGCATCTGCTAATAATTTATCAGCTTCTGCTTTTTCTTTTGCCCGTACATTATAGGTTCCGAATTTGTAGATAGATTGGGGTGTAAGACCAACATGCCCCATAACAGGAATGCCGGCACTTACAATTCTTTTTACACTTTCGGTAACTTCTTCGCCGCCTTCGAGCTTTATGGCATGTCCTCCTGTTTCTTTCATAACCCTGATCGCGGAGGCCAACGCAACTGCTGAGTTAGATTGATAGGAGCCAAAAGGCAGGTCAATCACCACAAGCGATCGATTCACCGCTTTTACAACACATTGCCCATGGTAGATCATTTGATCTAGCGTAATGGTAACGGTAGTTTCATGTCCTGCCATTACATTGCCGGCACTATCACCAACTAAAATTACTTCTATGCCGGCGGCATCAAAAATGCGGGCAAAGGAATAATCGTACGCTGTGATCATGGCGATTTTCTCGCCGGCTATCTTGAGCTTTTGTAAGGTATGTGTGGTTACTTTTTTAATCGGTGTATGCATAATTAGTTGCGGGCCGCTTGCAAGCGTTTTTCTTCCAGTTCATAATATAAATGTTGGATCAAACCATCCGCTAGTCCAATTTTAGGAACATAAATATCTTCTGCTTCTGCCCATCGCATAACATTAATATAGATCTGTAGCGCGGGTACTATTACATCGGCTCTATCACCACGAAGCTTATAGATATTGATTCTATCTTCTAATGAAAAGCTTGAAATTTCTTTATAATAGTCTTTTAGGAGTTCTAAATTTAGGGGTTTGCCATCTTTCTTTTTACTCAACGAGAAAACTTTATTGATGTTGCCACCTGTACCAATAGCGATTAATTTTTTATATCCTTTGGTTTTTGATTTTACAAATTCCTTTACTTCATTCCACTTATCATCATCTACCATATCTTTCAAGAGGCGTATGGTGCCTATGTTAAACGATTTTTTGAACACGAGCTTACCATCGGCAAAAAAAGTGAGTTCCGTACTGCCTCCGCCAACATCTATATAGAGATAACTATTATTCGTATCCATATTTTCCGCCACATGGTTTTCGTAAATAATGGAAGCTTCTAAATCGCCGCTTATCACCTCTATTTCAATGCCTGTTTCCAGTTTCACTTTACGAATGATATCGGCACTATTGGCTGCATCCCGCATAGCACTGGTAGCGCATGCTATAACATGTTTTACCTGATAGGCATTGATAAGATGGCTGTAGGCTTTCATGGTTTGCAAAACCATTCCTCTCTTTTCTTTTGAAATTTCTCCATTTTCAAATACATCGAAGCCTAATCGTAATGGTACCCGTACTAAATTTAATTTATTAAATAATGGTTTATTGGTTGCCTTATCATGCCCAATTTCCACGATCAGCAAACGTGCTGCATTACTTCCGATATCAATGGCTGCTAACCTCACTCAGGTTGTTTTTTTTGAACAAATAATGGTAGGTTTCGATTTGTGAGCGAACCTGTTTTTTTCGGAGGGAAGGTACGTAGTTGTTGCTTAAATCACTATCCAATACCCTGGCCTTAACATTATCTCTTAATTGTATGTGGATAATATCTATCAATTCCTTTTTTATACCCTCATGTAAGATGGGAACGGCTGCCTCAACCCTATGATTGAGGTTACGGACCATCCAATCGGCACTAGAAATATATACTTTCTCGGCCCCATTGTTATGAAAAATCATGACCCTGGCATGTTCTAAATATTCATCCACAATACTAATGGAACTGATTGGGTTTTTAAATTTCTTATGATCGGGTACGGCACAAAAAATACCTCTTACAATCATTTTTACTTCCACACCTGCTGCTGCTGCTTTATATAATTCATGTATAAGCAGTGTATCACTTAATGAGTTTACTTTGATGATGATCTTTGCTTCTTTACCGGCCTTTGCTTGTTTTATTTCTTTGTTGATAAGTGCCATTAATTGTGTACGCATTCCGGTTGGACAAACAAGCAAGGTTTTACATTGCTTTAAGTAGGGGAGACCTGTTTTCCAATTTTCCAAATAGCGGAAAATTCGGTTTATATCGGCCATTACGTTTCTATTACAGGTAAGCAAGCAATGATCTCCATAAACCCTGGCCGTTTTCTCATTTAAGTTACCTGTACTTACAAATCCATATTGTACGGTTCTGTTTGCTTTTCTTTTTTTAATGATGCAAAGTTTGGCATGGATTTTCATGCGAGGTACACCCAGTAACACTTTTACACCTTCTTCTTCCAAAATACTTTTCCACTCCAAATTAGCTTCTTCATCAAATCGGGCTTTTAACTCAAGCATTACCACTACTTCTTTACCATTTCTGGCAGCATTTACAAGTGCATTGATAATTTTTGAATTAGTGGCTAATCGGTATGCCGTTATTTTGATGGATGTAACATCCGGATCAATGGCTGCCTCCCTTAGCAAATCTATCAGTGGATTAAAAGAATGATAAGGGAAATGAAGCATAACATCTTGCTTCAAAATAATATCTGTTACGCGTAGTGATTGTTGTAATACTTTGGGTATAAAAGCAGCACGCCGGGTACTTTTGGCCTTGAATACATCGGGAAAATCCATGAAATGCCTGAAATTATGAATTCTTCCTCCGGGAATGATATTGCTCTTTCGGTTCAAGCTTAATCTGCGTATCAGATATTCCAATAAACCTGCATCCATTTCTTTATCATATACAAAACGTACGGGTTTACCCTTTCTTCTATTTTTAATTCCCTTTTCCATTCTTTCGGCAAAACTTAAACTGATATCATTATCTAAGTCTATTTCTGCGTCTTTGGTAACTTTAAAAATGTGTGACTCAAAATAATCATAGCCAAAATAAGAAAATATGATAGGTAAATTATACCGTACTACATCTTCTAGTAGAATAATATTTTTCTCTTCTTTTTTTGATGGTAGTAGAATAAATCTTCCCACTGCTTTAGCCGGAATTTCTATAAGGGCATATTTTTGATTGTAGGCAGAATTTTTTTTGCGCATCACCACGCCCAGATATATACTCTTATCTCGCAAATAGGGTAGTTGCGGTAAGGTTTCTATCATCAGGGGAATAATGTTCGAGCGAACTTCCTGATCAAAAAAATGTTGTACAAAAGCTTGTTGCTCTTTAGTAAGTTGTTTCTCTGTTACAAGGCTTATTCCTTCTTCTTTCTTCATTTCCTTTTGAATGCCTTCCCATATCCGGTTGAATTCATTTTGTTGTCTTAATACAATGGTTTGTATTTGATCCAATATTTGTTGAGGATCTTCCTCCATATGCATATTTAGCTTCCTGCGTTTCTCTGCAAACTCAATCATTCGTTTCAGCGTAGCAACACGCACCCGAAAAAACTCATCTGAGTTATTTGAAAAGATGCCTAAAAAGCGAATTCTTTC
>JAIEQT010000269.1 GCA_019747455.1 Chitinophagaceae bacterium
AAGTAACCCTTTTAAAGTGGACGAAAAAAGACGGGGAGTGGGTAGAGCGCGATGAAGTAATTGCAGAATTGGAGAGTGAGAAAGCTACATTTGAAGTGAATGCTGAAAAAGCCGGTATACTCACAACTGTTGGGAAAGAGGGTGATACGTTGAACATTGGGGATGTATTAGCCAAAATTGATGACGAAGCCGCTAAACCCGCAACCCATATCCCGGAACCCGTATCCAACAACCCGCAACCCGCAACTCGTACCCCGGAACCCGTATCTCCTGATATTAAAGCCACACCAGTTGCATCTGCTATCATAGCAGATAAAAAAGTGGATACTAAAGCCATCACGCCATCGGGTACAGGTGGAAAGATCATGAAGCAAGATGTATTGGAAGCATTGGCCAACCCCGGTAAGAAACCATTGGTTTCCGGTGGCGAATTATTCAGTAGAAATGTGCGTCAGGAAAAAATGAGTGCCTTACGTAAAACCATTAGCAGAAGACTGGTAGAAGCAAAAAATACAACGGCCATGCTAACTACTTTTAATGAAGTAGACATGACACGTATTATGGAAATTCGCAAACAGTATAAAGATAAATTCAAGGAAAGCCATGGTGTGAATTTAGGCTTCATGAGCTTTTTTGCAAAAGCCTGTGCTATTGCATTAGGCGAATGGCCTTCTGTTAATGCCTATATCGATGGAGATCATATAGTTTACCATGATTATGCAGACATCAGTATTGCTGTGAGTACACCGAGAGGATTAACCGTTCCTGTAATGCGTAATGTGGAGAGCTTGAGCATGGCAGATATCGAAAAGAAAGTAATAGAGTTAGCAGGAAAAGCACGCGATAGCAAACTTACAGCCGATGAATTACAAGGAGGTACTTTCACCATTACCAATGGAGGTGTATTCGGTAGCTTGATGAGTACACCTATTATCAATATTCCGCAGAGTGCGATCTTAGGCATGCATAAAATTCAAGAGCGTCCGATGGCTATTAACGGACAAGTAGTGATTCGTCCGATGATGTATATCGCTTTAAGCTATGATCATCGTATTATAGACGGCAGAGAAAGTGTGAGCTTCCTCGTTCGGGTAAAAGAATTACTGGAAAATCCTGAATTGTTGTTGATGGGTAAAGATCCTGTAAAAACTTTGTTAGAAGTATAGTTGAAATACGCTGCTCAATATCTTCAATCGGCCGTAGCAATCGTTGAGACTTATAATGGCGATATACCTTTGGCTACTTTCTTGAAGCATTATTTTTCTGCTAACAAAAAATTTGGCTCTAAAGATCGTAAGTACATCACTCACTTATGTTACGCCTATTTTCGCTTGGGCCATGCTGCCAAAGATAGATCGGTACCTGACGCAATAAAAAACCAGCTTTTACTTTCTGATCAAGCTAGTAACTGGCAAGAATTATTTGATAACAGTTCAATACCTGAAATCAACCTTGATACTATTTTTCCTTTTGTCAGCGAGCTGAGTGATGAGATTGATAAAAATGCTTTTATTACAAATCATTTTATCCAACCCGATGTATTTTTACGCGTAAGACCGGGTAGGGAAGAAAAAATGATAAATGCGCTACAACAAGCCGGGATTGGCTTTCATGCGATGAGTAAGAATACACTTGCTGTTTCTGCGGGCACTAAGCTAGATGGGGTAGCGCAGTTAAATAGCGACTATGTAATACAGGATTATAGTTCACAACAGGTTGCTTATTTCTTTAAAATAATAGCATCCGTTCTTGGTAATCCACAACTCGAATCTCGTAACCCGAATCCCGTAACAACAATATCTATCTGGGATTGCTGCGCAGCAAGCGGTGGAAAATCTATATTAGCTAAAGATATTTTTGGAGAGGTAGATATAACAGTTTCAGATATCCGGGAAAGTATTTTGCAGAACTTAAAGAAAAGGTTTCAGCAAGCCGAAATCTTCAATTATAAATCTTCAATCTGTGATCTTACCAAAACAATAGATTCTAGATTGAAGATTGAAGATTATGATTTGGTCATCTGCGATGCTCCTTGTACTGGTAGCGGTACCTGGGCGCGAACACCGGAACAACTGTATTTTTTTAAGCAAGAGAATATAGATCGATTTCAAAAATTACAACAACAGATTATTTTGAATACGATTGATGCTGTAAAGAACGGAGGCTATTATTTATATATCACCTGTTCGGCTTTCAAAAAAGAAAATGAAGACCAACTTGCCTTTATTGAAGCCAACAGTACCTTACAATTAGTTGAACAGCAATTGATAAAAGGATACATATTACATGCAGATACCATGTTTGCTGCACTATTCAAAAAATGAGTTAACTTTTTTCAGCAATGATCAGCAATCCATTACCTGTTTTCTTTTCTTCAAAAAAATCTACTAGCATAAAAGTCCAGATAAATGGTAATAGGAGAGGTACGCATAGTATAGCCACTATTTTCAAAAAGATATTTGCATGAGCAATAAGTAATAACAAACTGCTCATGAGCTCATGGCTTAGCATACCCCAGAAACCATAAGTTGCGTTTTTTTTAATTATTTGAAAACCGGATAAAGCTATTTTTTCAAGAATATCTTTTTCCGTATAAACTCTTTTCCTATTATTCAGCGTTTCATAGTTAGGAAATTTATTGAAAAGATATTTGTAAATTTTGGTTACAAACCTTTCGTTAATGGGTACATAAAGAATCAATGTTGCTTTATGATCGGCTAACTGATATAATTTTTTTAGAACTGCTACATCATCGGTAATATATTGAAGCATGCTAATACATAGTAAGCCTTGCACCTTATTTGGTGAATTATAATCTACTATATTGGTATGTACAGCGCTAATATTAGTTAGGTTCTCACTGGTACGCAAAGCATCTAACATGGCTATATTACTTTCGGCAATATCAACACCGATGAATTGTATATGACGAAATTTTTTCGCATAAGGAATCATGAATTGTCCATCACCTACGCCCGCATCCAGCATATAACCCGCTTCTTTTATAGATTGAAGAAGGGGTAATAATGCCGCATGAATATGCCATTTTCGGAGCCTGATCACCCAGTTACATGCGTAGCTGAAATAAATCAACTTAGGGAACCTAAGTAAAAGTGTAGGGTGCTGATGTTGGAAAATGGAGGCCATGTACTGCAAGGTTTATAAAACCAATTCTCCTCGCTGAATAATGCCACCACCAATAACGTCATTTCCTTCGTAAAAAACGGCACTTTGTCCGGGTGCAATACCTTTCACATTTTCATAAAAACGAGCTTTAATACCATTTTCATGGGTATATAAATTACTGAGTGCACCTTTATCTTTATACCTGATTTTTGTGATGGCTTCCATACCATCGGTAATACCATCGTATTTTATCCAATTTAGTTTTCCAACCAGCATATCATTTTGCGCTAGGTCGCTTTCATCACCTAATACAACGGTATTATGTTCGGGGTCAATGGCTGTTACATATGCTGGCTTACCTAGCGCAATATCAAGCCCCTTTCTTTGTCCAACGGTATAAAAAGGATACCCCTTATGTTGTCCTAATTTTTTACCCGTTTTATCTACAAACCAGCCGCCATTTACTTTTTCTTCTAACCCTTCTACATTTCTTTTTAGGAAGCCGCGATAATCATTATCGGGAACAAAGCAAATTTCATAGCTCTCGCTTTTTTTTGCAAGTTCGGGATATCCCAGATCAAC
This sequence comes from Chitinophagaceae bacterium, assembly GCA_019747455.1. GTDB lineage: Bacteria > Bacteroidota > Bacteroidia > Chitinophagales > Chitinophagaceae > Sediminibacterium. The sequence goes on from JAIEQT010000269.1 coordinate 3,709, forward strand.
GGCCATTTGTCTGATGGCAGATTTACGATAGCCCCCTAAAGGCAGCATGGTTCTGCTTAGTAGTTCCTGATCAAGGCCCCACAAAACATAACTCTGGTCTTTTGTTTCATCTAATCCTTTGCTCACAACATACCTGCCATTGGTATGTTGTCTTATTTCAGCATAATGCCCGGTTGCTATGAAATCGCAGTTCAAAGCATTGGCTCTTTTGAGTAAGGCTCTCCATTTGATATGGGTATTACACATAACACAAGGGTTAGGTGTTCTTCCGGCAATATATTCTTCTATAAAATTTTCGATAACAAAGTCACCAAACTCTTCACGTATATCTAAAATAAAATGTGGGAAGCCATGATGTACGGCGGCTTGCCGGGCATCATTGAAAGAGTCTATATTGCAACAACCGGTTTCTTTTGAACTTGTTCCACTAGTGGCATAGTCCCATGTTTTCATAGTAATGCCTACTACTTCGTATCCTTCATGGTGAAGCATAAGCGCCGCAACGGTACTATCAATACCGCCACTCATAGCTACCATCACTTTTCCTTTACGGCTCATGTTAAATAAAATTTATGCAAAAGTAGAACAGTTGCGGGGAAAAAAAGGGCATTTACCCCTTGTGTAAGTACCTAAAAGCTATCGAAATACGAAAAATTACAGGTCAACTGCCACTAATTTAAAGGTATCGCTCCACCCATCGTAAGCAAAACTGCAATATTTGAGTACATCTCTCCCAATCACACCGTCGTACGGGGCATTGGCATAATCTCCCTCAATTACGTCTATAGGGAGTGCTTTTTCGCGAAAAATAGATAGATAAAGAATACAGCGGTATAGCCTAAACTCATGTCGTCCGCCAACTCCATCCACCATAGCGTCGTCCTTATACCGATTGAGTTGTAGCCGTTTGATAATATTTTTATCAATACCCGAAATATTAGAGCCGGTATCAATTAATAATTTCACGGTACTGAACTTATTATACCCGTTATGATTTTTCACAGATAAAAAAGTTTCCTCATCTGTATGAATTTCAGCTTCTATAATTGGTCCGTGATCCTGTAAAGATGGTATGGTAAGTTGTAATCCCTGCATAGTTTAAATGTACTATTTTACTGTTCTTGCCATGCAATTGTGAAAAGATGTTCAGGTAATTTCCGTACTAAATTAAACAGTGAAAAAACTTAAAAAGCTGCGGTTAATACGGTTTTTCTTAATTTCAGCCTTTCGCATTTTTACAAAAAGATAATATGATCAAATTAACAGCCATTGGCAACTTAGGGAGAGACGCGGTAATGAATACCGTAAACGGAAAAAATGTAATCAACTTTACTGTTGCGCACACAGAAAAATATAAGGATGCGCAAGGCAATCAAAAAGATAAAACGATTTGGATTGATTGTGCTTATTGGACAGACCGCACCGGTATCGCTCCTTATTTAAAAAAAGGAACACAGGTATATGTTGAAGGGCAGCCCGATGTACGAACTTATACTACTAAAGATGGAACCAATGGAGCTACGCTTTCATTGCGGGTATTAAGTGTGCAATTATTAGGAAGTAGGAGTAATGATCAATCCGGCAGCAGCGCAACAGGTAATTATCAGCCGGCACCCCCTATAAGTAATAGTGCATCTACCCCCGCTGCTTCCGATATTACTGAACCTTTTGACGACTTACCATTTTAGCAATGGCCATTCACGTAATAGCCTATGAGCATCTTTTTCAATTTGTGGTTAAAGCATTCCGTGCTATGGGCTGTTCATGGGAAGATGCCACACTTGGTGCAACGGTTTTATTAGCCGCTGATCTTAGGGGTATTGATAGCCATGGAGTAGCCAGATTAAGTGGTTATGTTCGACTTTGGCAAGCCCAACGTATAAACCCGATTCCCGATATAAAAAAAATTCACGAAACACCATCTACTGCAGTGATAGATGGTGATGCCGGACTTGGTTTGGTTGTAGCTCCTTATGCTATGGAAGTGGCGATAGCAAAAGCCGAACAAGTTGGTACCGGTTGGGTTAGTGTACAAAACTCTAATCATTTTGGTATTGCAGGCTATCATGCTATGATGGCATTGGAGAAAGATATGATTGGTATTGCTATGACGAATGCCAGTGCCTTGGTTGCCCCAACTTTTGGTAAAGAAAAAATGTTAGGTACAAATCCGATTGCAGTTGCTATTCCTGCCGGTAAAGAGCCGGCTTTTGTGGCGGATTTTGCAACCACTACAGCTGCCAATGGTAAACTTGAAATATTACAAAGAAAGAATGAAGATACCCCGGCTGGTTGGGTACAAGACGCAGCAGGTTTTGAAAGTAAAGACGCCAATATTTTGAAGAAAGGAGGCGCCTTATTACCACTAGGAAGTGATAGAGAACATGGAAGTCATAAAGGGTATGCATTAGGAAGTATTGTTGATATTTTTTCTGCATTGCTTAGCGGTGCCTCTTATGGTCCTTGGGCTCCACCTTTCCCTGCTTATATTCCCATGCCTACAGATATGCCGGGTAAAGGATTAGGACATTTTTTTGGCGCTTTGCGGATCGATGCTTTCAGAACTGCAGAGGATTTCAAAAGGCATATGGATCAATGGATTCAAAGATTTAGAAATACTACACCTATTAATCCGGAACAACCTGTTTTAGTACCCGGTGATCCGGAAAGAATCTCGGAAACAACAAGAAGAAAAGATGGGATACCATTACTGGAAATGGTGTATGAAGACTTGATGGAAACGGCATCATTATTGAACATCAGTTTATAAATTCGTATGCGTTTTTTTATTATTGGGATATTTGTTTTGTTTTCTACAACACGATTGGCTGCGAAGCATCCCGTAGAGCAATACTTGAATAAAACAATTTGGAATAAGCTTTTCCCCAATAGGTATGCACTCGCTACAGATAGAAGAGCCTATGCTAAAAACATACCAGTAAAAGATTTTTATAGCTACGAATCTTTTTTGAAAGCTGCGCAACGATTCCCCAATTTTTTAAAAAATGGTTCGATCACAACTCAAAAAAGAGAATTGGCAGCCTTTTTAGCAACCATGGCTCATGAAACAAGTGGGGGATGGGATGATGCGCCGGGTGGTAATTTTGCATGGGGTTTGTATTTTTTAGAAGAAAATGGATGTGCAAAAGGATGCCCGCATTATAGTGATTCTACAAAAAAACTATTCCCACCGGTTGCCAATAAATCGTATCATGGAAGAGGTCCTATTCAACTTAGCTGGAATTATAATTATGCTCAGTTTAGTAAGTTCTATTTTGGGAATCAAGATAAGCTATTGAAAGAACCAGAACTAGTATCCGCAGATCCTGTTCTTTGTTTTGCTTCTTTATTTTGGTTTTGGACAACTCCTCAATATCCTAAACCTTCCTGTAATGCTATCATGAGCGGACAATGGATACCTGAAAAAAAAGACAGTGTAGCCAATAGGTTGCCCGGATTCGGTGCTGTTATGAATATTATCAACGGGGGATTAGAATGTGGGTCTGATTCTTCCCCCCAAAATAAATACCGGTTAGCATGGTATTATTATTTCTGTAATTTCTTCGGCGTAAATCCCGGACCTAATAGTAGCTGCGGCAATCAAAAACCATTTGGTACCTAAACCCATACTTTCCCTTCTGTATAGTACATTTGCAAGTATTATATCACTTTTAAAATAAACGGGGGAGGGGATCATGAAAGTAATGAAGTTTGGCGGTACCAGCGTTGGTAAACCGGCACGCATGCAAGAAGTAGCTCAATTAGTTACCAAAGATGATGAGCGAAAAATTGTTGTGTTAAGCGCTTTAAGCGGAACTACAAATGCCTTAGTGGAAATTAGTAATAGCCTGGCAGCTGGCGATAGAAATAGTGCTAAACAGAAAATAGAACAGTTAGAATCGCATTACCATCAATTTATACATGAGCTGGTTTCAACTACGGAAGCCCAAGAGAAAGCGAAACGAATCATTGCAGAACATTTCGATTTTTTACAGATTATTTTGCGCATTTCTTTTAGTGAAGCACTAAACAAAGATATTTTGGCTCAAGGCGAGTTGATGAGCACCAAGCTCTTCAGTGTTTATTTAGATGAAAAAGCGATCGATCATGTGCTGCTTCCGGCATTAGAATTCATGACCATTGATACAAACGAAGAGCCGCAACTTGGAAGTATCAAAGTGAAATTAGCGCAATTATTAAAAAAGCATGCCGATAAAAAAATATTGGTTACGCAAGGATATATATGCCGAAATGCCAGAGGCGAAGTTGATAATTTAAAAAGAGGGGGTAGTGATTACACAGCCTCCCTAATTGCCGCGGCCTGCCAGGCATCTGTTTGTGAAATCTGGACGGATATAGATGGGATGCACAATAACGATCCTCGTATCGTTAGTAAAACAGTGGCGATTGAGCAATTGAGTTTTGATGAAGCGGCTGAACTGGCTTATTTCGGTGCAAAAATTTTGCACCCTACTTGTATTTGGCCCGCCCAACAAGAAAATGTGCCTGTAAAATTATTGAATACCATGCAGCCTAATGCAACAGGTACGGTAATTACCAAAGAAGCAGGTAGTGTGGGTGTAAAAGCTGTTGCAGCCAAAGATGGCATTATTGCCATTAAAATAAAGAGTAGCCGCATGTTATTAGCTTACGGTTTTTTGAGAAAAATATTTGAAGTATTCGAGAAGTATAAAACTTCTATCGATATGATCACCACATCGGAAGTAGCCGTTTCTGTTACCATTGATAATGCTTTATTTCTAGATCAGATCGTGAAAGAACTCGAACCATTCGGTACGGTAGATATTCAAAAGGATCAAACGATTGTATCTATTGTTGGGAATGAAATTGCTCAAACAGAAAATGTTTTGCAAAAGCTTTTTGAGTCGTTAAAAGAAGTTTCTGTTACGATGGTAAGCTATGGAGGCAGTGCACATAATATATCTTTATTGGTGCCCGGAAGCGATAAGCATAAAACATTACAATTGTTAAATAAAGGATTATTTGGTATGTAATAAATATCATAGCATGCGAAAAATTGGGCTATCTGTTTTCTTGCTGATTTGTGTTTTTTTTGCACAGTCGCAGCAAATTTTAAAAGGTAGGCTCTTAGCTGCCGATACGCGTATGCCTGTTAGCTCAGCTAGTGTATTTTTGAGTAATACCGGTGTAGGTACAGTATCTAAAGAAGATGGAACTTTTCAAATTCATGCATTTCCTAATGGTCGCTACGATTTGGTTGTGTCTATCCTCGGCTTTGAAACATATATTCTTTCGGTTCAATCTACTAAATTGCCTGATTTTTTAGAAATCAGTTTGAAACCTAAGGCGAACGATTTACAAGAGATAGTTCTGGAATCTTATGATAAAAAAGGATGGGATAAATGGGGAGATTTCTTCAAGGATAATTTAATTGGGAGAACCCCAAATTCTTTTGATTGCGAATTAAAAAACCCGGATGTCATTAAATTTAAATTCAATAAGAAAGAGAATATTCTTAAAGCAACCGCAGATGAATCTTTGGTAATCGAAAATAAAGCGCTGGGGTATATACTCAAATATAATCTTACCGCATTTGAATATAATTTTAAAACTAATATTTTCTATTATCAGGGATATCCTTTTTTCACAGAGATGGAATCTGATAAGTCATCGAAAATTAAGAAATGGCAAAGAAATAGGTACGATACTTACCAAGGATCTCTCATGCATTTTATGAGAGCTGTATTTAGAAATAAAATAAAAGAAGAAGGATTTGAAGTAAGAAAAATTATTCGGGAAGAAAAAGTGGCCGCTAATGCATTTGCTAATGCAAAAACAACAGATTATCTGATTGATCAATTATTGACCGGCGATAGTATTGCTTTTGCAGTGGATAGTGCAACAGCAGGAATGTGGTTTAGCGATTATCTTCAAATAACATATCCGGCTAAACGGATGCCCGATTATTATACAAAGCAATATCGAAATCTACAGCCGAATGCACAGCTAACGGCGGAAATCGTAATGCCCAATAAAAATGCCCGTATTTATATTACAGCGAACGGAAGTTATTACTATGGGAGAGATTTAACAGTACTGGCTTATTGGGCCTGGTCGGAAAAATTATCGAATCTGCTGCCATTAGAATTTAAAGTGCCATCTAGTATTAAAATCATTGTTATGGAACAAAATAATCAATCCCAAGACCAGATCAGTTATGGACAAAAACTAGCGGATAAAGTTGCTGCATTTGGTGGTAGCTGGACTTTCATAAGTATCTTCTTGATTTTTATATTAGGTTGGATCATACTTAATTTCTATTGGTTGTTCAATAAAGGTTTCGATCCCTACCCCTTTATATTGCTTAATCTCATATTATCTTGTATCGCTGCCATTCAAGCACCGGTTATCATGATGAGTCAGAATCGACAAGAGGAAAAAGACAGGCAACGGGCTAAAAACGATTATGAAATCAATCTTAAATCTGAAAAAGAAATCCGTGAATTACACCGAAAAGTGAATCGATTAATATTACATCAACAGGAGGAGTTGATGGCTTTACAGCAAAAGCAATTAGCGCTATTAAATCAGCTTATTGAACAAACAAAAAAATAAGTTAGCGTCTGTATCTGTAGCAAATAT
>JAIEQT010000459.1 GCA_019747455.1 Chitinophagaceae bacterium
CGTCAACTTACTCGGAGACTTAACTTTTTTCCCTCAGATGGAACAATCAAGCAACTAAAGAATTCCGGCGGGTTTCGACTCATAAAAAATAAAAAAGCAATAGATAGTATTATGTCGTATGATAAATCTGTCGAAAATGTTTTGTTGACACAAGATATACAGACAGGTGAAATAGCGGATGTTCGTCCAATGATCGGCAAATTACTTAACCCTAATATTCTTGAGACAATGATCCATGAGGGTACTATTCAGCCACCTTTAGGTAATCCTAAGCTAAGAACAACAAATAAAGAGTTCATTCTTGATTTTATTTATATAATCCATCAGTTAAAAGGCAGTGACGTTTTAAACAAAAATCGTTTGCAAGAATTGAATGATAAAGCAGATAGAATTATTACTTTTTTAAATACGGAATACCATCTTGATTAAAAATATATCGCGAACGCGCAACATCAAATGTTCGTTTGGTATAAACTATTTTTCTTTACTTCAGCAACAACCGTGAAATAGTTTGAAAAAATGCGTATTAATACGCTATGTGGGTAATATGGAGATCGGTAATTTCGATTATGGAAACGATTTGTTCATCAATTAAATCCCATGTTATGGAAATCAGTAAACCCGATTTTAATACGCTTAATGAAAAACAGAATCAATTTGAGATAAATCAATCTCGATTTAATGAAAGAATGGAGCGTTTTGACGAGAGAATGGAACGTTTTGACGAGAGAATGGAACGTTTTGATCAAAGGATGAGTAAGTTTGATGAAAGAATGAGCAAGTTTGATGAAAGAATGAATAGATTTGAAATAAATCAAATTCGCTTTGAAGAAAAGTTTGATAGATTAGATCAACGAATGATAGTTATGCAAGAAGCTAATGAGGCAGCAGCTAAAAGGTTTGATATTTTTCAGCAACAAATCACGGAATTGAGAATAGATGTAAAACAAGTAGAAGGCTCTCTTAACACAAAACTATCTGAAACAAAATTCACATTATCCAAATGGATGTTTGGTTATTTCGTTGCTTTGGCCATTATGATTTTAGGGCTAGCATTTAAAAATCATTAGTCAGTAATCAATGGTCAATTGCTATCCAATTTTTTCTACTGACCACTGACTAATGACTATTGACTATTGACTATTGACTATTGACTAGTACCCAAGTCCCCAATCTCTTCCTTTCATAACAGCCGGAACGCCTTCGGAAATCCACTTAGCCGGTTTATCGCCTTTTAATAAATAGTCGAAGAATTGCTGTTCGCGTATTTGGATATCTTTTCTGTTTTTTCGCTCTACTAAATTATGCGCTTCATTATTATAGTTCAACATCCATACAGGTTTGTTTAATCTACGCATAGCAGTAAACATTTCAATACCCTGATACCAAGGCACTGCATCATCTGCATCATTAGCCATTACAACCAATGGTGTTGTAATTTTAGGAATAGAGAATAGGGCTGAATTTTCAATATATAAATTTGGCTTCTCCCAAAGCGTTGCCCCAATTCTACTTTGTGATTTTTCATATTGAAACTGTCGGTTCAATCCTGTTCCCCAGCGTATCCCACCGTAAGCGCTCGTCATGTTAGCCACAGGCGCACCCGCCCACGCAGCGGCATATAAATTTGTTTTGGTAATCAGATATACAATTTGATAACCTCCCCAACTTTGTCCCTGTAAACCAATCTTTGTACTGTCTACATAACCTTTAGCTACAACTGCTCTCGTACCAGATAAGATATAGTCATAAGCACTTTTTCCGGGGTATCCTGTTTTGTACCAGATATCCGGAACAAATACAATGTATCCCCTACTTACAAAAAAAGAAATATTTAAACGTGAGGGTGTTGGTGAAGGAGCCTGATACGCATGTAACGTATTATTATTTCTTTCATAGAAATACACAATCATAGGATACTTTTTCTTTGGGTCGAAATCTTCCGGCTTATATAAAATACCTTCCGTTTCTTTACCTGTATACGCTTTCCATGTAAACAACTCGGCCGTGCCCCAATTATATTGCGCTTGTTGAGGATTAGGTTGAAATAAGGACTTACCGCCGGCAATCTCTTTTCTTCCCTGAATACTACTTGTATCAACACTGGTAACAACTTTAATATCCGGAGAACGCATATAGGTCTCTGAGCTATATGTTAACGTTGCCCCATCTTTTGCTTTCACAGTATTAGCAATACGAACTGGATATGTTTGTCGCAACCCGTTTACCCATTCAAATTTTGTTCCCAGTGTATGATATTTTAACCCACTACCCTTATCCTCATTATTGAAAACTGAAAACAGGAGTTGCTGCCCGGGTTTAAATGTGCGCTCTTCTCTGTCTAGCACAATATTTCTGAAAGTAAGTTTATTTTTTCTACCGATTCCATTGGTAATATTTATGGAAGGTTTGATACCATTGGGATCTAATTGCCAGATATCGTAGTAGTCATATACAAATACAGACTCATCTGAATCCATCCAGCCCATGATACCATAAGGATTAGGGTCATCCGGCACATCATTTTCTTCGTCGTATAAAGCCACTTTTACATCTTTAGCTAAGGCATTTATTTTTCCGGAGGCTGCATGATAAGCACTGTAACTTCTTGTTTTATCATTGTATAATAATAAATACGCTCCTGTTGTAGAAGGTACCATATTACCCTTAAAGTCAGCTACAATCAATTTACGCACACCCGTGATCGGATTTATAACATATACATCATTTAAACTAAATCCTTGCCATTGTGAAGCAATCCTTTTTCCTTCATCAGATCCTGCATAAAAATAATCCCCATCACCATCATTAGTTTGCATAACATTTCTATAAGCTGGAGTTCCCAATTGAATAATTGATTTACTATCAAAATCGTAACGTGCTAGAAAATTTCTCCGTAATTCATTGTCTACATTTCTCAATTGTACCGGCTGTAAATAATCATCTTTATGATTCCATATATCTACACTCACTCGCTCAAAATCGGGTAGTGATGTATCTTTAGGAGCTAATATAGGAGCCGATCCAAAAAATAATCGCTTACCCGATTTGCTAAAACTTATCGCAGAAAACTCACTTACACCCCAATTAACCGGTAAGCCATTTGTTTTTTTATCAACAATAGCAACAGCACTATCTGCTCCATCCTTATGATAATACAGTTTAAAATATTTTTGTAATGCTTTAGTACTACTATCTCTATCTGCAACAAAAGCTGTTTGTGTACCAGCCTCATCCATTCGGTATCCTTTAGCATCATTAAATCCAGCTAAAATGGTTTGTGATTTCCAGGTACCCAAGTTTACTTTCACCACCGCTGCTTTAGATGTAATATCCCCATTTTTACGAGTAGTTTCATATAAAACATGCGTCCCTTTTTTGTTAAAAAAATACTCACTTACTAATTTATATGTTTGTGTTTCTCCAGTAACTAAATTTTTTACAACAAGATCTGTTCCCTCTTCAATAGGCTCTTCAGCAGCTCTTGGTGTTACAGGTCTATTCTCTGTTCTTCTTGGCTGTAACGCACTGATACCATTTGTTTTAACAGTCAACAATACATTCTTAATACTATCAGTTACTCGCGTTAAACTATCCACCATCTTATTGTACATAGCAATACGTGTTGCCGAATCGGGCTCTACTCTTTGTCGAGGTGCCTCAGGTAATGCCTTTTCTAGCAGATACGCAACATAAGCTGTTCCTTCATCAGGCATTTTAAAGCTTTTTATTCTTGCAACACGGGTAACTTTTCCGGTATTCAATTCCACTATAGCCAAACTATCTTTTGGCATATCATCGGGTCTACGCTTTTTAATACGGGCTTCGCGCGTTTCTTTAAAAAAAGGACGAATTCTACATACTAAAAAGCCACTATTATCAGTAATAGCAGCACCATAACCCCTTGCAATTTGAGCAATCGTAGATCCATCCGGTTTTTTAACCCATAGTTCACCGTCTCCTTCTTGGGGATTAACCGTAAAAGCAATAAATTTTCCGTCATTGCTTACTAACCGTTCACCAATATTTTGCCAACCATCATAAACACTATGATCTAAAGGTTTTTTCTGTGCCGCAATAGAAAAACTGATAGCTACTAGTAGCAGGAAGAGGAAAGAAACTCTCATGTGCAGTAATTTTTAAATATTTCCGAAGATAATCAAACAAAATGCAATAGCCGTTGTTCTCCCTTTGTATTTGATAAATGGCTAAATCATGAAAATCAGTCGGTTAGGGGTATTACTATTTTTCATATTTACAAAGGTATATGCCCAAAACACAGGCACAGTGAGTGGTGTTATCATTGATAAAGTACTGCAACAGCCTGTGGCAGGAGCATCTATATTTATCACGCAAGCAAATAAGCGCACAATTACTGATGGATTAGGTAAATTTTCAATCGCTGGAATAAAACCGGGTGCTTATACCCTTGAGGCAGCAGGAATCGGGTATAATTCTTTGGTACGCTATAATTTAGCCATTACCAGTGGTAATGAAAATAATTTGGTTATTGAATTAGAGCCCTTGGTAAAAAATTTAGACAGTATCATAGTTAGATCAACTAACAGAAATAAATCTGCCAAAGCCGCCACACTAGAAACTCCCTTAAGTGTACAAAGACTAACAACAGAAGAAGTAAAATCCAATCCGGGAGGCAATTTCGATATTTCACGTGTTATTCAGGCTTTACCGGGTGTTGGCGGAACAGCCAGTACAGCTGGTTTTAGAAACGATATCATTATTCGTGGCGGGGCCCCCAATGAAAATGTATATTATTTAGATGGAATAGAAATTCCGGTTATTAACCACTTCGCTACACAAGGCAGTGCAGGCGGACCGGCAGGTATTTTAAATGTAAGTTTTATTGAAGAGGTAAAACTAAGCTCTTCTGCCTTCGATGCTCGTTTCGATAATGCCCTATCCTCTGTATTTGAATTCAAACAAAAAAGAGGGAATACAAACAGGCTGCAAGGAAATATACGATTAAGTGCTACGGAGTTGGCAGCTACTTTTGATGGCCCACTATCAAAAGATAAACGGACCTCTTTCTTAGCCTCCGCAAGAAGAAGCTATTTGCAATTCTTATTTCAGGCGATTGACTTACCTATTCGCCCCAATTACTGGGACTTTCAATATAAGACCACTCATCAGCTCAATAAAAAAACAACCCTTAACTTTATTGGCGTAGGAGCTATTGATGAATTTAGTTTTGCCGCCCCCAAAAAAGCTACCCCTGAAAAATTATTTGCACTAAATAGTAACCCCGCTATTCAACAATGGAACTACACCGTTGGTGTTGGCATTAAGAGAAGTATTTCTAATGGCTATTGGAATTTAGCTGTCAGTAGAAATAGTTTTAACAATACACTAGAGCGTTACGAAAATAATTTAGGTCCGGTTAAAGGACTACGTACCTTATTTTTTAATTCTAGAGAAACAGAAAATAAATTTCGCTTTGATGTAAATAAAAATAAGAACGGCTGGAAAATTAGCTACGGAGCAGTAGCACAATGGGTATCACAAACCAATACAACACAACAAGTAATTAGAGCCGCACAAACTGATAATAATGGGAATATTATTCAACCGGCCATTATAAACAATTTTTCAGGAGATATTGCCTTTTTCCGTTTTGGTCCATTCCTACAGTTTGGCAGAAGATTTTTCAATAACAAATTAGGGTTGAATGCAGGACTTAGATTTGATCAGAATACATTTACAACAACCGGCATGAATCCAACAAAAACTTGGTCGCCACGTATTGCTTTAAGTTATGTGTTAAACAATAAATGGACTTTAAATGCATCTATCGGAAGATATGCCAAAATACTCCCTTATACTGCGCTTGGCTTTAGAGATAACAATAATAATTTAATTAACAAAAATGTTGATTATACCATTAGCACACATTATGTAGCAGGTGTTGAATATTTGCCATCTGATGCTACCCGATTTACTTTCGAAACATTTTTCAAACAATATAACCAAGTACCTATTAGTGTAAGAAATGGCATCAGTTTATCAAATTTGGGAGCCGATTTTGCTGTACTAGGAAACGAGGCCGTTAATACTATCGGAAAGGGACAAGCTTATGGTTTTGAACTTTTTGCCCAAAAGAAATTAACAAACCGATTTTTCGGCGTATTGAGCTATACTTTTTTCTACAGTAAATATACCAATGCTAATGGTATGTATGCACCTAGTTCATGGGATAATCGGCATTTACTAAGCATTATAACCGGGTATAAATTCAATCGAAATTGGGAGTTAGGATTAAAGTTCAGGTTTCAAGGAGGCGTACCATTTACCCCTTATGATATGATGGCCAGCAGACAAAATTTCTTAACCTTAGGTTCAGGGATTTTAGACTATACACAGCTCAATACACAGCGTCTCAATAGTTTTAATGCGAGTGATATTAGAATTGATAAGAAGTGGTTTCTTAAAAGAGCCACTATTGATTTATTCCTTGATGTTACAAACTGGTATTTGGCTAGAAATCAGGCACCAAATACTTATCTCTTTCAGAGAAACGCAGATAATACTGCTTTTGTAACTACTGACGGTATGCCTGTAAAGCAAAATGGCAGTAATGCGATTCCGTTTTTATTAGCTAATGACAATGTTAATGTTACCCCAACTATCGGTTTTATTATCGAGTTTTAAAAAAACTTGCAGAAGTTATTTCATTTTTTTATGTTCTCGCCTCAATAACCAAATCTGGAGTAATACGGATATAAAGATCAATGATACACCTGCATAGAAAGAAATATTTAGTTGCTCATTTTCATGAAATAGAAAAAAGGCCATCAAAATACCATATACAGGCTCTAGATTTAAACTTAGGTTTTGGGTAAAGGCAGATACTTTTTGTAATGCCTCTAACATTAACTGCATAGCCAGTGCGGTACATACCCAACTCAATATCAAAAGCCATCCCCAATCAGCTAAAGAAGGTAATAGTACTGCACCCGAAAACCGATGAAGATATAAAGGCATCAGTATGCTTAGTATGATGATACCTCCTAATAGCTCATACAACATGGTTGTTTGCGCATTGGCTATAGAAATATTTTTCTTATTTAATACGGAGAACAAAGCTGCCAGCAAAGAAGAAATAATACCAACAGCGATGCCTGTTTTGTACCTCGTATCAAAATGGAAGATTAAATAGATACCCGCAATACTCATTAAGCCTAGGCCAACTTCGGCAATCTTCAGTTTTTTGGTAACAAGTAGCGGCTCCAAAAGTGCTGTGAAAAAACCTGTTGCAGAAAAACAAACCAATGCTATAGATACATTGGTTAATTTAATACTGGTATAAAAAAATACCCAATGCAAGGCAATAACCACCCCAATCAACATGAGCCTGATATAGCTTTGCTTCGAAATTTTTTGAAGCTTTTGCGTAACCTGCAAATACGTAAATAAACTGATAATGGTTAACAACAACCGATACCAAACCAAAACCATTCCGCTTAAACTAATAAGCGCACCTAATATAGCTGTAAAGCCAACCAGAAAAACGGCAAGATGTAATTTTATTAAAGCTGATTTCACCTATTAAAACTAAACTTTTATATCTTACGTTGTCAAATAATATCTATGGCAAACCCAATCATCTCACTTAAACAGGTTTACAAAAATTACGGACATAAAGAAGTATTAAAAGGTATCAATTTAGATATCCAGTCTGGGCAAGTGATTGGCTATATCGGCCCAAATGGAGCAGGCAAAAGTACTACTGTAAAAATATTATGCGGCTTAATTAGCGATTATGATGGTAGCGTGCATGTAAATGGTATAGATCTCAAAGAAAACCCTATTGCTGTAAAAAAAATGATTGGTTATGTTCCTGAACTTGCCGAACTATATGATGTATTAACACCTTTAGAGTTTTTAGGACTCATGGCCAACCTATATGAAATAGATGAAATAGTTGCCAATGAACGTATTCATAAAATGATGCAGGCTTTTGGATTATCCGATAATATGAATCAGCGCATGGATACATTCAGTAAAGGGATGAAGCAAAAAGTATTGATAAGTTCCGGCCTATTACATAACCCCGAAATAATAATCTTAGATGAGCCATTGAGTGGACTAGATGCAAATTCAGTAATCATTGTAAAAGAATTGATTAGCAAGCTGGCTAAAGAGGGTAAAACTATTTTCTACTGTAGCCACATGATGGATGTAGTAGAAAAAGTAAGTGATCGTATTATTTTAATAAATAATGGAGAAGTACTGGCAGATGGTAGTTTCCATGAATTACAATCACAGCAGGGCAATAATAGTTTAGAGAAAATATTTGCACAGCTAACGGCTCAAGAAACACTTAGTGATACAGCTGATCAATTAATTAAAGCATTCGATAATTAAATATCCATGATCAATCGCTTCTTCCTAAAACTTGCATTATTGCCTGAATCGGCTTATCAGAAAATAGGAGTTAATACCCATCAACTCAAAGCCATTCTATCTGTAAAATTACTTATGGATGATCGTAGACCTGCTTCTATACAATATGCCCAAAAGAAAAAAACAAGTAAGCCGGTTAGTGGTGCTACATGGGGTACTATTATTGCCAGTGCCTTTCTTGGTTTGATTTTCATATTTGCATTTTATGTTACCGATCATAGCTTTACCCAGTTTACTATTTATTTTTCTTTTTATATTTTCATTCTTGCTGCTACTTTAATCACAGATTTCACATCTGTATTGATCGATATCAGAGATAACTATATCATTCTTCCTAAACCTGTAAGTGATCAAACAGTACTATTATCAAGGCTCTTACATATTGCTATACATTGTACTAAAGTAATACTCCCATTGACCTTATCGGGTTTAATTACGGTAGGTATTAAGTATGGGCTGATAGCAACTTTAGCACTATTTTTTCTTTTTTTACCGGCCACTCTTTTCACGATTTTTTTAATAAATGCTGTTTATGTATTAGTATTGAAACTAACTACTCCTGAAAAATTTAAAAATTTTATTGCTTCATTTCAAATTATTTTCAGCATCGGCATTTATGCTAGTTACCAACTTGTACCCCGATTAATGGGAAGTGCTTTTTTAGATAGATATACGATACCAAAGAATCTCAGCTCTTTATTAATTCCCCCATGTTGGTTTGCAGGTGCCTGGCAATTTCTAACAAGTCCATCTGGAGATTTGTATTTTATAAGCGCTTTTATCATAAGCATTATAATGCCTATTCTATCGATTTTAATTGTCATTAAATATTTTGCACCTTCATTTAATCGAAAACTTGCTATGATAAGCGGTTCAGAACAAATAACGATTATAAAAAAATCAAAAAAATCTTACAGACCCCATGCCTGGGTATATCGTTTAGCCAGCTGGGTAACCAAAACAAGAGTTGAAAAAGCAGGTTTTTTACAAACCTGGTTTATAACCGGAAGAAGTAGGGATTTTAAAATGCGGATATACCCTGGCTTTGGCTATTTGGTAGTATTTTTATTTCTATCTGTTTTTCGCACTAAAAAAAGTCATTATACGAATATTGATCTAAATAATACAGGAAGCATTATTCTTATTCTTTCACTGATTTATTTTATCAGCTTTGCCATTATACAGGTGCTTAGTCAGCTTAGTTTTTCAGATAAATACAAAGCATCTTGGATATATTACACTACTCCAATTACTACGCCCGGAGAATTGATTTCCGGATCAGTAAAAGCAGCCATCTGCAAATTTTATCTTCCTATGGCATTAGTTATTTCTTTAGTGGGGGTCATTTTTATCGGGCCCAGCATCATCCCTAATTTATTATTGGGCATGAGCAACCAGCTATTAATTTCATTTGTTATTGCCTATATAGGTTATCGAGAATTTCCATTCTCAGATATAGAAAGTACAAAAAGAAAAGGAACAACTTTTATCAGAGGATTGGTTAGTATGCTTATCCCCTTCTTATTGGCTTATGTCCACTTTCTAATATTCAAATTTACAGTACCTATATTGATACTCTTAGCCTTATCTATTATTGCAAATTGGCTTATTGCAGGTAGTATTGCACAAAGGAGTTGGAAATATTTTACAATAAACTATCGGGAAGATTAACTGTCACTAGCTTCACTAGCAGAGCTATCATTATCTGAATGCAGACTTTTTAAACGGCTTCTATAATTTTTGAAGAAGCTTTGCCATTGTATTGAGATAACCCCCAGAACGCCTTCCTTAATAATTCCTTTATTCATTTTACTTACACCAATTTTTCTATCTCGGAAAATGATGGGTATCTCTTTAATGATAAAACCCAATTTCCAGATGGCGAATTTCATTTCTATTTGGAAGGCATATCCCACAAAAGAAATCATATCAAAATTGATAGCTTCTAATACTTGTCTTTTATAACAAACAAAACCAGCTGTAGGATCCTGAACAGGCATCCAGGTAAGCAACTTAGT
>JAIEQT010000049.1 GCA_019747455.1 Chitinophagaceae bacterium
TTGTTGGGTACTCATGCGTTAGCAACAGCATTACCCGGAAAGGAACTACTAACAACACATAAACATACATCATTCTCTATCCCTTTCTTTTTTCCTTCTTGGATACTTAATCCTATTACGATTAAAATTTTTAACTGGCTTTATTATCATAAACCCTCTTCTCAAGGACATTCCCTCGTGCATTATGACCCTTATTTTTATCCATTAGATAAGCTGCATCAATGGAATAAGATATACGGTAGGAAAGGATTTGTACAATATCAGTTTGTATTGCCGGAAGCTGTTTCTTTAGAGGGAATGGAAAGAATACTAACCCTTTTTGCGAAACATAAACTGGGTTCATTTCTTGCCGTATTGAAACTTTTTGGAGAATCTCATGAAGGGCGTTATCTGCATTTTCCGATGAAGGGATATACACTTGCACTAGACATTAAAGTAAGTAGCAGCATTTGGCAGGTATTACAGGAAGCAGATAAAATTGTGAATGAGTTAGGTGGAAAAATTTATCTTGCTAAAGATGCCCGTATGGATAAGGAAAGTTTTGATAAACAGTATCCACTTATCCCTTCTGTCAATGATAAATTTACCTCCGCACAAATGAAAAGAGTAAGCTCCGGAACAAAAAAAGTGTACTTGATTATTGGGGCAAATAGTGATATTGCTAAAGAAACTGTATTGGCTTGGCGTGTAAAAGAGCAACATGCTTTTTTTCTCTTGGCATCACGGAATACGGTAGCCTTGGAGAAGTTTGTAGATGAGCAGCATTTATCGGAACAAACCCGAATAATCTTTTTTGATGCTGCTGCTACGGATACACATAAAGATTTTGTAGCAAGCCTTCCCTATAAGCCACAAGTAATTTTATATGCAGCGGGTTCGCTGGCAGAAAATGAACTGTTATTAAATCATTCAGATGTCTGGAAAGCCAATGCAGAAGCTAATTTTACAGGGGCTGTATCGGTGTTGAACGAATTGATAATGGCTAATAATCCCTCACTTGAACGGATCATCGGAATCTCTTCCGTGGCCGGATTGCGAGGGAGAAAAGCAAATTTCATGTACGGAAGCCTCAAAGCAGGTTTTCATGCCTATCTTTTTGGTCTTCGACAATACCTCCGAGAGAGAGGTATAATAGTACAAGCTATTACTCCCGGTTTTGTACAAACAAAAATGACGGCCCATCTGGGGGCGATGAAAAAAGCCAATACCGCCGCAGAAGTGGCCCGGGTTATTGTAGCAGATTCTCATCGCTTTGAACGTTATCCCAATATATTCTGGTTTCTGGTAGGGAACTTGATTAAATGGCTTCCTGAAAAAATTGTAAGTCGACTGTAACTTATAAATATGCATGATGCGCTCTTTGACTGTAAGTAATAAAATAGGTAAAATAGAATGGTTACAATGGCTGCTCTTTGGGGTTATTGCGGCTATTTTTATGATGGTTTCTCTGAACACAGAAGGGTACGACGATGAATTTTATAATATTCGGTACGTGCGCGAAATGTCGTTGAGTCGCATGGTGTATTTTATGCAGCACGAAGATCTACATCCCCCTTTGTCTTATATCATTAACTATTTTTTATTCAAGCTGCTTGGCAGTTGGAATTTGGTAAGGCTATGCTCAGCGTTATTTTTCTTGTCGGCGTTATTTTATCTCATGCAAAAAACAACAAAACGCCAATATCGATGGGGGATACTACTCTTGTTGGGATTGAATCCAACAATTATGCTATGGTCTACAGGGTTACGATGGTACGCGTATATGTTGCCGATTCTTTTACTGCTTACAGCAATGCCGAAACCGGAGAAGAAATATTATTGGTTATGGTTCTTCGGTTGGATGCTGGTAGCTGGTTATATAGGATATGCGGGACTTTTTTTATTACTGCCCTATTTTCTTTACTACTGGTTGGAAGACAAAACTATTTTTTCGCTTAAATGGAAACGTGTATTGCCTTGGGCTATTGGCTTTGGCGTGCTGTACGCATACCAAGCATACGTATTTGTAACGGTACATAGCAAGATGAATATGACGCAAACGGCTAATCAACAAGTCTTTGATTTGAAATCAACGTTAATATCCTATGTATCTTCTATATTGGCCAATCAGGGATTATTTCCTTTGTCTGTTTTTGGGATACTCTCTATCATAGGAACAACCATTTTATGCATAGCAGCCCTACTAGATTGGAAGAAAGTTAATAAACAGAAACACTGGTTGGTATTTTTATTGGGTTCAGCTATTTTTTTAGTTACGGGTATTGGAGGAAAACTGCGTAATCTTATGTTACTCGAACCCGCTAAAAATAGCCTCTTTATAGGTCTTTGGGATCGTTCTCGCAAATGGGTGCTGGTAGGATTCCTACTGCTTATAATCGGTAATCTGGCTGGTGTTTACAATGTACTGGTGCATCGGCAAACCACAAAAAACGCCTGGAATTTACCTGTTGCTAAAACACTGAAGGCTATTAGGCTCCAAAAAGACACCACTGCCTCAGAAATATTTTTCACACATCACCCGAGCTATACCTATTATCTTACTATAGAGAAAGAAAAATTGATTAGTCTTTACTCCGGGCTTTATTTTGACTCCTCATATATTCATCAATCAGTAAATAAGTTAGCGTTAGATACAGGGCGAAAAAATTTTATTTTTCTGTTTACTTATCGGGGAAGAAGTATGGAGCCGGATCACTTTGCCGCGTTAAAAGCTTCTGTAAAATCAATTCGCTGCGACTCGATAGTGCATTTTTTTTACGATAAAGACGAAGAGCATTCAATAAAGAAAAGATTTTTTCCGGATTATCCGGAGTATCAAACAGAAGTGTATAAACTATATAATGTTAAACCTCCTTTCTCCTCTTTACGCATTTGGGAGCGTAATCACCTCAACCCATAACTTATACCTAACTGTATGGTATTATTGGTAGTATTGTTTCCGTTGGCTAAGGTTTGAGAAAGCCATTGATAACTACCTGTTATATAGAAATTGTTGATGAATTCATAGCCGGCCTGCAGAAACAGGTCGGTTCTTTTTTTCTGGAAGTCGAATAAAAAACGAGGCTGCGGCTCTGCTTCGTATTGCTGTAATAAAGTGCCGGCACCTCCTTTGCGGATATGTTGATACCGGGCATACAAACGTAATCGGGGAATGGGGCTATACTTGGTAAATAGGATTATTCTGTCAAAATTATTTCCCATCCAATCACCTAATGACTGATTATACTGCGTATAGTTTTGTGCAGGAATTAAATTGCTATACACAAAGGGATTTACACGGGTATATTCTGCTCCTAAACTTAGATAAGGTAATAATACATCCGTAACAGATCCTCCCAAAGTATAACCCAGTTGGTTTCTGCTTTTTGTAGGGTTAAAGATGGTAGACATTCTTATTTCATCAACAAAAAGGGAAGCATATAAATGCGTGTTCTTGATATGATTTCGAGAACTGGCTTGTAAAAAGAATTGCCCATTAGAACCGGCTCTTATATCATAGTTACTCCTATTGTTATCGTATATCTTAAAAAAGTTTATCGGTATTAAAAAACCAATATCCATTTGATCGGAATACACAATCGATTCGCCAATGGCGATATCCAAACCTTTGGCAGGGGTAAAAATAAGACTATGTGTAGCCATGTATTTGGGAACAAATAAAATGCGCGTAGCAGTGCCTACACCCGAGCCGGTTCCATAAGATCGATTACTATCTACGATATTTGAGTTTAACCAGGCATGCGTATAATTAAAACGCAGCCATTTTAATGGTTGGTACTCAAAACGAACATACGGGTAGCTAGGTGCTTTATCAGATAAAATAATTCTTCCATTTTCTCCATATCCCCATAGCAAATGATCTTTACCGAAACTGAGCGAGCCATTCTTCCAGCTATAACTAATATTGGCTCTTATCTCCGTGAAACTTTGTCCGTTACTACTCGGATTGAAAACTTTTATGATACCTGTTTCCGGACTCTCTTTTCGAAAAGTATCAATGCCTTGTCCACGTTCCGAATAATCACGATAATAAAACTGAAATCCCCAACGCCCTGTTTTACCCCAAAACTGTAAACCCTGACTCATTTGCGTAAAACTTTTACCGGCACTACTTACTTGCATAATACTTCCAAAAGGATCGGCATTTAGTTGAAAATTCTTGCCATGATAAAATAAACCCCGAAGCCTTTTATGCTCATCTCTATGAATAGCTTTTAGTTTAGTATTATCATCTCCGGCTATAGGTTGGTACTCCTGTAAATAAAAATCGAGTTCCTTTTTTTCAATAGCAGATAGTTTGGCTCTCGAACTATCTAGCTGAGCTAAGCAGGTTGCAATTTGTTCCCTACTAACCGGACGAATCATATCAGAAAAATCTACCAATCCCTTCTGTGCCATGCGGTATAGATACGGATATACCTCACTTCTATGATTTTCCCATACGGTTTGTGCTTGTACGTTATCGATTAGCAATAAGAATAATAAGAAAGTAATTATTTTAGTTTTCATTTTTTTGTTTTAAAGTGGACCGTCAGAACGTTCCCGCCAGGCGGGATCTGAACGTCGGAACGTCTATCGTCTATGGTCCATCGTCTAATACGCATTCTGATCTCCTCTCAGAATATTGATCATAGTTTGCAAAATAATTTGACAGTCGAGCCAAAATGTCCACCGATGAATATAATATAAATCGAAGTTCACCCGCTGCTGCATATCTTCCGGTGTGCGGGTTTCGCCCCTACAACCATTTACCTGCGCCCAACCGCTGATGCCTGGTAATACAATATGTCTAAGCATATAATTTTCAACCGTATGCATAGATTGAATATTTAATGGGGTTGGATGTGGGCGTGGACCAACTACACTCATATTACCTAATAATACATTCAGGAACTGGGGTAGTTCATCTAAATTTGTTTGACGAAGAAACTTACCGATAGAGGTAAGACGAGGGTCGTTTCTTTGTGCCTGTTGATAAACTCCGTTTTCGTCTACATCTTTACTATCGTTGACCATAGTACGGAATTTATAGCAGGTGATTTTTTCGTTATTCAATCCCCATCTTTCTTGTTTAAAAAAAATAGTTCCTTTGGAAGTAAGTTTAATAAGGAGCGAAATAATAGGGAATAAAATAAGTCCTACCGTAAAAAATACGAGTAGTGAGAATACAATATCGAAAGAACGTTTTAATAATTTATTCTGCCATTTATCGAGTGGTAATTCAATAACACTGATAGTAGGTAATAAACCAATATTTTCAACGGCTAGCGATGCGGAAGCGTATTGTTGCAGGTCGGGTAAAATACGAACTTTCGTTCGATGAAAATCGCAAACCTCCATACAACGCTGAATATTGTAATATTCATTATGGGGTAGCGCAATAACTACTTCATCTACGGATTCTGTTTTTAAAATGGTATTAAGGGCATCTATCTTCCCGTAATATTTACAGCCATTTAATTTAGTTGGTTTTTCATCTATTAGTCCAATACATTCATAACCATAATAATAAAATTTGTTGATGGTTTCATAAAAGTTTACAGCAGCAGGTGTGGAGCCAACTAATAAAATTTTATCATACAGTTTACCCTGGTGTAACGCTGCATGAATACTTTTACGGAGTATGTATTTGATGAGCGAAACGAATAAAACGATATAACCCAGGTAGCCGAAGAAAAAAGAAATCGTATACGTTTTCTTAATATCTAAAAAATAAAGCGAGGAACTAAGTGCAATGAAAAGAAGTACTGTATTGTAAAAAATGAAAACAATTTCTTCAGAAAATTTATTAGATCTTCTATCTGAATAAAGCTTAGAAATCTGTGAAAGCAAGTACCAAAAAACAATGGAAACAGCTAAAAAAGAAATATTGAATTCATCAATATTAGCGCTGAAATGGGTTAAGATCGTTACTACATATGCTAAACCAATTGCAAGGGCATCTGCCAGATATCTTGTAATATTATAATAGCGTACGTTTTTTGTCATACTAACCCAACAATAGGTTTGTAAAAGTACTCAAATACGCTTAAAGTTATCTAATTAAATAGTAATTTAATCTAATATGTTAGAGGCCTACCAATTATAGGCAGTGAAAGATTTTGATAATCCGGCAAACTTTTCAATATATATGGAAGAATGGGGGAAAATAGTTTTAAAGGCAGATAAACTTAATAGCTGAATTTCATTTACTTGCTCCTTCGCCTTTTCATAGGATGGAATACGAGGGATATGCCCGAGAGAGAATCGTTGGGTTAATGTAATTCGTAAGGATGTAGGAAGAAATTGGAAAAAAGGAAAAACCCAATGTGGTTCAATAGGAAACCAATAATTGGGGGTTTGAATAAAATGATACTTTCCTACTCTCCGTACTTCTTTTGCCATCTTTTGTTGATTCTCCCAAGTAAATAGATGCTCGATAACAGAGTTAGAAAAAACGATATCGAATTGTTGATCTTTGATATCAGTTAAATGTGTAGCATTCCCTTCCATTGATTGAAATAAAGGGTTGTTTACTTCCTGTTTTGTTAAGTTTAGTAGCGTAATAGTGATACCCGGTTGATTAAAGTTCATGGCTTCCCAAAAATCCACGGTTCCCCCAATGTCTAATATCGTGAGTGGCTTCGGGAGTTTTTCTATTTTCGCTAAAAAAAAAGAGAATCGTTTAGCTCGCTGCGCATGAGAAATAGAGTTTTTATTCTTATTATTTGCAAACTTGCTAACAAAATAGGTAAACATAATTCACTGTTAAATCCTCAAATAGAGTTCATCAAAAATAAGCGTTATGGTATTACCTTTGCCAAGCACCTATTATGAGAGTACAAATCGTTAATAAATCGTCGTATCCCGCTCCGCAATATGCTACACCCGGCTCTTCCGGTTTAGATCTGAGAGCCAATATTCCTGAATCGATTCATTTAGCGCCGCTGGAACGACGGCTGATACCTACCGGTTTATTTATAGCTTTACCCCTTGGCTACGAAGCGCAGGTACGTCCTAGAAGTGGATTAGCCTTAAAGCAAGGAATAACTTGTTTAAATAGTCCGGGTACGGTAGATGCTGATTATAGAGGAGAATTAAAAGTATTATTGATAAATCTATCTGCTGAAACGCAAATAATACATGGTGGGGATAGAATTGCCCAAATGGTTATTCAACAAGTAGAACAAATTGAATGGGACGAAGTAGACATATTGGATGAAACAAGTAGAGGGGCAGGTGGTTTTGGAAGTACAGGTGAAAAATAGTGCGGCTTCGCGCCTTAGCGATTAAATAAATACATACAATGCGACATACATTATTAATCATATTAGTGTTCAGTGCCCTTACTTTCTCTTGCAAAACCGTAAAGAAAGTAGCTACTATCCAAGAAGCCTTCACTAAAAAAGATACCGTACAAACGGTAATGATTGTAGATGCGCCAAAGGTAGACTCCGCCGCTATTGTAAAAGACATTATGCGCAAAGTGGCTAAGAGTAAAATTGATTTTACAACCTTCAATGCCAAAATAAAAGTAGGGTATGAGAGTGCTGAGAACAGCGATACCTATACCGCTAATATCAGTATTAGGAAAGATAGTATCATATATATTCGAATATTAGGCTCTTTTCTAGGTATTAAGCAAGAAGGATTACAGGTAAAAGTAAAAAGAGATAGTGTTTTCCTATACAAAAAAATAGGAGAGCGATATGTACAAAATCGCAGTATAGGCTTTTTGCAGGAAGTAACACAAATACCCTTCGACTTTACTACGCTCCAGGATATGATCATTGGTAATCCGGTATTTATTGATAGTAATATTGTTTCTTATAAAGATAATGATGCCGGATTATTGGTTTTGATGTTAGGGGATACTTTTAAACATTTGATCACACTGGCACAAGACGATAAAACTATTACACATAGTAAACTAGATGATGTTGATATACAAAGAAACAGAACCTGCGATATTACCTATAGTAGTTACGCTCCATTAGGGTCTTATCGGTTCTCGACCTATCGGAGAGTTGTTGTTTCAGAAAAATCTAAATTGGATATTGAGCTTGATTTCAAAGAGTATAGTATCAACGAACCGTTAAAATATACCTTCGAAATCCCTAAAAATGCAAAGCATAAGTAATTTAATAACTAATTTTTACGTTCTTTAAAGGCTAATATATAGTGCATGACTTACTCGGGAAAATTTTTTTCAATATTGCTGGTGCTCGTTTGTACCGCTTCTATGGCTTTTGCACAAACCAGAGAAGAGCTGCAAAAGAAAAGACAGGAATTAGAAAAAGAGATTGAAGAGCTCCGGCAGTCCTATGCAGAAACCCAAAATAATAAAAAAGCATCCCTCAAGCAATTGGCACTCATTAAGCGGAAAATCAATGCGCGCGAAGATCTGGTGAATGGTATTAATAGGGAAGTAAGGCAATTGGATGAAACCATTTACCTGAATGAAAGAGATATTTACAGATTAAAAAAAGAGTTAGATACTTTACGGGTTAAATACGCTAAAAGTATTGTATTTGCCTACAAAAACAGAGGTAGTTATGAGTACCTTAATTTTCTTTTTTCCGCTACCAATTTTAACGACGCTATCAAGCGTATGGCTTATTTAAGAAGTTACCGACAAAACAGAGAAACGCAGGCTAATACCATTGCGAAATCAGAGCAATTGCTCACAGAAAAAATTAGTGTATTAAGTGCCAATAAAAAAGAGAGATTGGGTACGCTCGAAATTCAAAATAAACAACTCAAGGTTTTACAAGAAGATAAAAAAGAGCAAGATGTAGTGGTGGCACAACTCAAAGGAAGAGAAAAAGAATTAGCTGCCCAAATGAAAGAGCGTGAGAAGCAAAGACAAAAAGTAAATACAGCATTCAATGCTGTAATAAGAAGGGAAATGGAAGATGCACGTAGGAAAGATGAAGCACGCAAAAAGCAATTAGACGACCAACGAAAAGCGCAGGCTAAAACAGATGCTGCTGCTAATAATCCGAAAACAAAAAATGCAGTGGACGAACCTATTACAGGCGTTACCACTACAACGAAAGATAGGAGCTACTCGCCATTAGAAAGCACACCAGAGGGTAGAGAAATGTCAATTAATTTTGAAAATAACCGTGGTCGCTTACCTTGGCCCGTATCTAATGGAGTTGTTACTATTGAATACGGTGTGCAAGCTATAGAGGGAACTAAATTAAATAGAAAATCAGATGGTATAGAAATAGCTGTTCCTGTGGGTACGGCCGTTCGCTGCGTAGCAGACGGGGAAGTAGCACTAGCCGGGGAAGTAGATGGGGAAATGATTGTAATTGTAAAGCATGGAAAATATTTCACAGGCTATCAGAATCTTTCCGTTGTTAATGTAAACCGCGGACAAGAAGTGAAAGCAGGCTCTCTGTTAGGTAAATCAGGAACGTCTATTGATGGTGGTGGCGCCATCGTATTCATGATCATGAATGAACGCAGCCAGTTCCAAAGTCCCCGGCCTTGGCTGAAATCTAAATAATTTTCAATCTACAGTCTACAATCTTTAATCTCAATCAAAACAGATTGAAGATTAAAGATTCCAGATTTTAAATGATAGATTTACAGAAACTTTTCTGCATGTCTTCCTACATCCTCTCTCTTGATCAAGGTACTACTAGTAGTCGCGCTATTGTTTTTGATAAACAAGGTATTATTATTTCTATTGCACAAAAAGAATTTCCGCAGTTATTTCCCCAGCCCGGTTGGGTAGAACATGATGCCAATGAAATTTGGAGTACGCAAATAGGCGTAGCTGCAGAAGCCATAACCAAGGCTGGTTTATCAGTTAAAAATATAGCTGCTATTGGTATTACTAATCAACGAGAAACAACGGTGGTATGGAATAAAAGAACGGGTCAGCCTATCTATCAAGCTATTGTATGGCAAGATAGAAGAACAGCCGATTATTGCGATAGCCTTAAACAACAAGGATTAGCTAAAACTATTCAAGCCAAAACAGGATTGGTAATTGATGCTTATTTCTCAGCCACAAAACTGAAATGGATTTTGGATGAAGTAAAAGAAGCTCGTGAATTGGCCAATAAAGGAGATATACTTTTTGGTACTATTGATAGTTGGTTATTGTGGAAACTCACTAACGGTAAAGTACATGCTACGGATGTTTCGAATGCATCCCGCACCATGCTATTCAATATCCATACCCAGCAATGGGATACTGAGTTACTCGAATTATTTGATATACCGGTATCAGTTTTACCAGAAGTAAGAAGTAGTAGTGAAGTATATGGTTATACCCAAAGTATTTTAACAGCACAGGAAATTCCTATTGCCGGTATTGCCGGAGATCAGCAAGCAGCTTTATTCGGACAACAATGCACCCAACCGGGTATGGTGAAGAATACTTATGGCACCGGTTGTTTTATGTTGATGAATACGGGAACAAAGCCTGTTCTTTCTCAAAATAATTTAT
>JAIEQT010000277.1 GCA_019747455.1 Chitinophagaceae bacterium
GCAGCGGCACTAAAGGTTGAATGTCCGGATATATAGGCAGGGAAATTAGGAACACCGGTATTCGTTTTAATAGAAGGATCCATTTGAGAAGGGCGCGGATTAAAATAAGCATACTTGGTATCCCAACATGTAATGCCGGCGTCCATCATGGCCATGTTCAGTAATGCCAGATTTCTGGCCCAACGTACTTCACTAAAATTAAGACCTATGAAATCATCAGCAGCAATGGCATTCCAATGTCCGGGAGGAGTATACGTGCCCACGCCATCTGCCCAAAATGCCACTATTCTTTTTTGTTCGCGAGTAGCATTATCAGCGAAATTTTTAATTTCTGCCAACTCGCGTTTAAACTGGTCGGAACTGGTAGAAGGAGGTGCAGCAGGACGAATGGCAATGGTTGTTAGAGAATCAAATAAAAAAGGACGAACCTTACTAAAGAGAGGTAACATGGGCGGACGTTTAGGAGATTCTAAACTGATCCAAGGCGTTTCGCCTGTTGCGGCTGTTGTGGATTCTAAGGCTGCCCATTGTGCCGGTGTACCTACAGCTCTACCCATATTATCATTAGCTGCACGCGCAATCACTTTGGTTGCAACAGCTCTACCAAGGCTTTCACCTGCATCCATATCGCTTCTGGTATTCATTCCTGCCATAATCCGATATAATTTATGTTCATCCGCCTTTTGCTGTATATACGCTACATCTGCCGGAAATAACAACTTTAACATTTCAACCGTAACGGCATACACGGTTGCATCTTCACTCGGATAAGAGGCCAAATCGCTGGTAGGTACCAAAGGTTTAATAGCAGCATCAACTTTATAAGGGGCCACTCTATTGTACTGACGCTTATAGAAATAAGCAGCCACTAATGCATCATATTGCGCAACACTTACATAAGCATAAGCACGTGCTGCATAAGGTGGGTTCGAAAAAGGGAATTGTGGGTATCCAAAAGGATTGGCCGCACTTGGAATAGGATAGCTACCATCATCGTTTTGATATGGCGGTAAGTTTCGCTTCGCTACCAATTCTCTCATGATTTCATTCCAACGCAATACCGCACCTGCACTCCAATAATTAATGATCGCTTGTTGCGCTGGTGTTATATTTTGCTGATACCCTTTAATTTCATTGAGTTCACGCAAATAAGCAGCATTGTTTGTAGGTAAGGGTGCAGCCAGTGAAAACTCATTGGCGGTTGTAAGTAGTACCGGCTTCCAATCGCCCGCATTCAAATCGATATTCGTAGGGTTGAGTGTAGGATATGCATTACTACGATCATCCAAGGTTTGCTTACAACTACTTAATATGAGTAAAGAAGCAGTAAAAGCAGCTATATATGTATTTGTAATTTTCATAATAAATTATTTTTTGTCTTTTGAATCACTTTTCTTCTTCTTCGTAAAATCGATAATATAAAATACGCCGGCACTTATACTGGTTGATTGTCCTATATTTCTACCAGCTATTGTAAACATAGTATTACCTATCAGTGAAAGTTCTTCCATTTTAGGAACCGTATATTTTATATTCGCACCAATACGTGTTGCATTCATTTGATTACTCGGGAAGGGCATATTGTTGCGTGTAATATCAAAGCCGCCATTGGTTTGGATAATATCGGCTATACCTTCAGCTATCAACCGGGAACTTCTGTAACCCGCGCGAATATTGTAGTTCACCGTATTGGGCATCCATACTTTATTGGTATAGTGCATTTCTGTAGTATAATAAGCATTTCTATCAATGCTGATATTACTTCTTACTGCATAAGCTGCAGAAGCCGTTACAAATAAGTTTTTTACCTGATAGTCTACCATTAATCTACCGGTAGCATTTGTAGCATGAAGTCCGATAGAGAGTGGTAAAAAATCGGCCACATAATTAGAGGCAGGTGTAGAGAAACCGCCTAATGCATATAGTGAAAAAGTACCTTTACCTAATTTTTTTTCAATAGGCATCCATTTTACCATCAACGAAAAATCTTGAATGCCTTTTTATCCGGCTAATGTACCCGCCGAAGCTTTAGTAGTAACATAGGGTAATGAAAATAAAATATTCACATTATCCTTCAACCCATAATTCCCCATGATACCGATCATTTGGGTACTTACGGTTCCAAGGTTCAGGTTATTTCGGCGAAGTGTTCCTTCCCAATAATAATCCCATTTACTGCTGGTGTACATGAGTCCACCGCAGAAATTATTTTTACTCATCATAATGGCATCTACATCTGTTTGGGCAGAAGATTGTAGCATGCATAAGGATAAAGAAAGACATAGGAATGTCTTTAAGCAGTAATGTTTCATTCGTTATTGTATTATTTTTTCATTTTCAAACGGTCTACTATAAGTGTTCCCACTTTTCGACCAATCTCAGTGCTAACAATGCAGGAGTTGTGAAAATGTAAGCCGCCATAAAACCTGGCCCAGTTATTTTCTTCTGCAGCATGCCTAAAAGAGCGAAAAGATCTATTAGCGATACCAAATTCTATTTCGGTAGAATCGGTATAGCTAAAATTGTCTCCAAAAACACTGGTAAGTGCTTCTGCGGCAGCGGAAGAAATGGTTGAATGTCCGCATGTATATTCAGGGAAAGCCGGTGTTTGTAAATAAGGCCTCCAATTGATATCTATATACTTGTTGATCACTGTTTCCGGGCGGGCTGTATTGTACTTATACTTTACATACCAGCATTGAATAAACCCATCGAATAAGGCAATAGCTGTTTTAGCCACTGCATATACGGTGGTATTGTAATCGGCTTTTGCTTGTTTGGCAGCAATACCCACCACACTCATCCAATGACCGGGAGGTGAGAATTTTTTACTACCATACATAACATGACCAGTTACATTCATTTTAAAAGGATTATCATCCCAAAACTCTGCCATATGGCGTTGATCGGGAGTTAGGCTATCTACTGCATTTTTTATAGCAGCTACCTCCTGATAATATTTACTGTTTTTATCGGAGATATTAAAAGCTGGTGGCGGTGCAGGTTGATAAATACCGGCACTATCAATAACCATCGGTCTTATTTCTTTCCAATGTGGCTCTGCCGCAGAAGCGTATAGCGGTGGTGTAGGAACCCATCGTCCGGGCACATCCATCACCATATATCTTTCTGCTGTTCGTGTTTGTAAATAATTATCCTTCTTACTCCAGCGAATGATTTGCATACTAATACTATCTGCAAAAGCAGTAGTATTTTTTTCAACACTAGCTGGTAGCCCCTTATCTCTGGCCACTTGTAGTATACTGTCTTTGTACAGTTTCATACTTCCCTCGGGAAAGGTAACGGCTTCTCCTACTTTAATATAAGCTAAAAGTGCAGCTAACTCAATATCTGTTTCTTTGGTAACGGGCAAACTTGTGACCTTTTGTAACCCATTTAATTGTCCGGCTAAAGATTGATATTGTGCCGGAAAGCCTGCTGCCACTACCTCGTAGGCCGCTATTGCGGCATACGCATAGTTGCGGGATGCTACCATGGGTGGAAAATTATTACCCATTACAACCGTACTCAATTCATGTACTGTTGTACTAAATAAAGTAGGATTATGTAGATAATTTTTATACTCGTTACTGTTTTTGCAAGCACAGATACTCACAACTAAAACAGCTCCAAAGAGGAACTTTTTCATGTACGTAAAGAAAATAATGAGAGGATGATTAATGCTTAATGTACCAGCATTAAACCTGCGGGGGACGCTCTAATAATTTGCGGTGGTCTTCACCCAAAAACAGATTATGACTTACATACCAAATATTCGCCTCCGTATCACACCTAAACTGCCAAGAAAAAGCATGATCATTGGTGAAATCTGATAGTGAAAGCTTTGTTATGGATGGGTGAGAACTATTCGTTTTTTTTGTGCTGCTATTATTCGCAGTAAAATCATTGGCTAAGCGAAAGAATTCATCGCGGGCATTGCGGATGTTGGTTTTAGCAATGTTAGGCGTGTAGTATAACTCTAAATAATCTTGATAGAATCTACGCTTTACGTAGTTATAGGTTATCCCATTTACTTCTATACTACCGTTAACATGTTCAAATTCCTTACTGCTTGTACCATAAGGTAAGCTCATTGGTATTTTTACGTAGAGTAAATTAGATTCTTCATACTGATTATCGTATAATGCTTCCTGCATCGCTATTTCAGCTTTTTGTTCTAAGTAGCTGGTTAGCACCCGATAGCCCCCCCATGTAAAGAGAAGAACGGCAAGCATTAATATGGTAATCACTTTTTTCAACTACACTAAAATAGGGATTTTTATTTAACTACAAATGTTTTGTTCTCTATACCAATACCGGTTAAGGTTAATTTTTTCCAATGCTTAGGTAGCGTAGATTTTATCTGGGTAACTCCGGTTGGGGTTATTTCCACACCACCAAAACCCATTAATATGCTTTGCAAAATGCCACCCGCCCCCGTAGTAAAATAAGGATTAGTGCCGCCTTTTGTTTCGGCTATAACCCGTAATGGTGGGTTAAGATTTGGAAGATAGGCATCCTGGAAGAAATGAAAAGCCTTATCCCCATCCCCAATTCTGGCATACAATAAAGCAAAGATAGCCTGCGTCATTGCGGGTGTACCCTCTGTTGGCACACGGGTTTCGTAATATTCAAGATCTTTTTTGATTTGTTTAGGATCATTCACTTCTTTAAGCGGATACGCTAATAAGTTCACGTCACCTTGTTTAATGCCTTCTCCGTTATAAGTAGCATGTTCTCTGGTTACCCCATTATCAAATTTGAGAACGGGAATATTTTGTGCAACCAATTTCCAATCAGCATCGGGCTTAACACCCAATAATAGGGCGGCATCGGTAGCATAATTCAACACTGCTTTAGCAGCGGCATTCGTCCAGGCATTATTATCTACATTCTCCGCCCACTCATCGGCAGCCACCACATTTTTAATATCATATTTTCCGGGTCCGTTTCTTTCAACCCTGCTTGCCCAAAAATCAGCGGTTTCTTTTAATATAGGCCATCCTTTTTCGCGTAGCCAATCTTTATCTTGCGTTACACAATAATAATTCCATGCGGCAATACCAACACAGGCCGTAATATGATGCTCAAAAGGACCACTCAAAGCCCATACCGGTGTTTCTTCAACGCCTGTTCCCGCACTTTCCCAGGGAAACATGGCTCCTTTATAACCATGATTAAAAGCATTTTTCTTAGCTGCAGTCAACCGCTGAAACCTATACTCCACCATACTCTTAGCCATTTCGGGATGCAATACCAATAAGGCCGGATACATCCATAATTCCGTGTCCCAAAATACATGTCCATTATATCCTAATCCACTTAAACCCATAGGCGAAGGACTCATATCACTACCTTCCCGAGTAAAAGAATATAAGTGATATAACATACTCCTTATATCTTGTTGCGATTGCGGATCTCCTTCAATCTGAATATCACTTTTCCATAATTGCGCCCACGCTTTTTGATGAAATGATAATAACCGATCTCTACCTTCTAATTTCGCGAAGATGGTCATACGCTCTGCCTCATTCAGTGGGTCATCGTGATGTGCACTGGTGATGGAAGATCCGGCAATAGAGAACTGATAAGACTCCCCGGCTTTTAGCTTTTTAGTAAACTTCATCAAATGCATATTATTATCCCACATTTCATGAATTACGCGAGGCTCTGAACCATGTTGTTCTGAAAACAAAAAAGTATTAGAAGCACACATCAGTAATTTTCCGGTAGGGCTCTTCGCTGAAGATGTAAGCAAACTAATGGTAACATGAGGCCTATCAATTTCATTATAATAATTCTGAACATCTTTCAAGGCATCGGGCGCTTCCATTACACTGGCAGCATTAATAGTAATATCTTTCTTCGGTGTAACCTTTACATCCATTAAAACGGTGAAAGGTAAATGTCGCAAGGAATAATAGGTATAACTGATAGTGGCTTTATCTCCATAGTTGAAAGAGCAGGTAAAAGAAGCCTTTTGCATATCCAACTCCTGACGCATATTTTGTACATCGGCTACAGAAATACTTCTTCCATCTATACCTAGCTGCATATTTAGGAGGTTAAAACTCCTAAGAAAATTGCTCACCCTGCCGCGTCCATACAGATCATAAGCACCCGCTAATACTACATCTTTTACCTTAAAGGGCTCTGGTGATGATACAATCCCGATCATACCATTAGCTACCGTAATTCCATAATAATTAGCCGGATTGATATTGGTTGCAGTAATTTTCCAGGGGTCTTGTGCTAATAATGCCACCCCTAAAAAAAGCGCAGTACAAAAGGCAAACAATCGTTTCATAAATGCTTATTTTGCAAGTTATACAGAGACTCAAATCTATCCATAAAAACTGGAAGAGAAATACTTGTTCATGAAAAAATACTTTTTTCTACTTAGCCTGTTATCGCTTATTGTTTCCTGCACCGATAAACGACCTTTATTCAAAGAATTATCGGCCTCACAAACCGGTATTGATTTCAATAACCAAATTGTAGAAACCCCCGATCTCAATATCTTGAATTACGAGTATTTATATAATGGAGGAGGCGTGGGTATCGGTGATTTTAATAATGATAGTTTACCCGATATTTATCTCAGCGGTAATCTGGTTTCCAACAAACTTTATCTGAATAGAGGGAATTTAAAATTTGAAGACATAACAACTATTGCCGATGTTGGCGGGAAGGGTAAATGGTGTAAGGGTGTTTCAGTAGTTGATATTAATAACGATGGTTGGCAAGATATTTATGTGTGTGCGGCTATTTTACCCGATAGCAATGCCAGAAGAAATTTACTTTATATCAATCAGGGAGTGAATGATAAAAAAATTCCTGTATTTAAAGAGATGGCTGCTGAATATGGATTAGATGATCCATCTAATACGCATATGGCCGCTTTCTTTGATTATGATAATGATGGCGATCTTGATGTTTACATGCTTATCAATGATTTGGATGGTACATACCCGAATGAGTTTCGGCCGATACGAAAAGATGGCTCATGGCCTAATACCGATAAATTATTCCAAAATAATTTTGATAGTACCAAGAAACATGCTGTATTCACCGATGTTTCTAAGCAAGCAGGTATACTTATTGAAGGACATGGACTCGGCGTAAATATTGCCGATATTAATAATGATGGATGGAAAGACATCTATGTAAGTAACGATTATTTATCAAACAATATCTTATATATTAATAATAAGAATGGAACATTTACAGATAAGGCATACGAATGGTTAAAACATACCAGTAAAAATGCGATGGGTAACGATATTGCAGACATCAATAATGATGGGCTAGCGGATATCATTGAAACAGATATGTCACCGGCCGATCAATATCGTTTAAAGATGATGAATAGCGATATCAGTTATCAAACTTTTCAAAACTCCGCCCGCTACGGCTATATCCCTCAATACCCCCGCAATACGCTGCAACTGAATAGAGGAATGATAACTAAAGAAAACGATACTACACCCTCTCCGGTATTTAGTGAGATAGCCTATTTGGCAGGTGTTGCACATACCGACTGGAGTTGGGCACCCTTATTAACAGATGTAGATAATGATGGATATAGAGATCTATTGATCAGTAATGGTTTACCAAAAGACATGTCGGACCTGGATTTTATGGCATATCGCCAACATGCCGTAGCAAGCGCTTCTTTTGAGGAAATATTGAATCAATTGCCCAAAGTGCAAATACCCAACTATGTATTTAAGAATAATGGCGACCTAAGCTTCACAAATAAATCTACCGAATGGGGTTTCACAACGCCTACATTTTCTGCGGGTATGGCTTATGCTGATTTTGACAGAGATGGAGATTTAGATCTTGTTATCAATAATACAAATATGCCTATAAGTTTTTTGGAAAACACTTCTGAAAAACAAAAAGAGAAAAATCATTTTATCCAGTTAGGTTTGGATGGAAACTCACAGAATAAAAATGCCTTAGGAGCCATCGTAAAACTATATATAGGATCAACACAACAAATTTGGGAATATACACCGTATAGAGGTTATATGAGTAGTGTAGATCCAACTATTCATTTTGGTATTGGCAATGCCACCGTTATTGATTCTATCAATATTATTTGGCCTGATCATACCATACAACAACTAAAAAATATTGCTGCAGATCAATTTTTAACTATTAGTTATAAAACAAATAACCTTACGCCTTCTACCCTTCAACTGGCTCAGGGCAACGCCTTATCTGCTCCCCCCTTATTCACAGATATCACTAAGCAAACAGATATAAACACCGTATATCGAGAACTAGATTTTATTGATTTTAATATACAACGACTTATCCCACACAAACTCACACAAACTGGTCCTGCTTTAGCAAGTGCCGATTTGAATGGAGATGGATATGCCGACTTTGTGATGGGTGGCGGCTCACCGGAATCGGCTACTATTTTCTTTCAACAAAACAATGGAACTTTTATCAGTAAAAAACTTACAGATACAAAAAAAGCGCAATTACAAGATGATGCTGATATCTGTTTATTTGATATAGATGGAGATAAAGATATCGATATATATATTGCTTCCGGCGGTGCTGAGAATGAACCCCAGTCTGCCGCTTATCAAGATCATATTTATGTGAATGATGGGAAAGGAAATTTCAAAGAAGCCATTGATATATTACCGCTAAATAAAGACTCTAAAAGTTGTGTACGCAGTAATGATATAGATGGCGATGGAGATTTGGATTTATTTATCGGAGCTAGGATAATACCGGGAAAATATCCTTTACCGCTAACCAGTCGTATTTACAGGAATGATACTCAAAACGGGATTATTCGTTTTACAGATATCACCAAGCTAGTGGCCCCGGATCTGGAAAATATTGGTATGGTTACTGATGCTGTTTTTGCAGATATCAATAACGACAAGCAAAATGATTTAGTTATTACACTGGAATGGGGTGCTATTACATTCTTGGAAAAAAAGGGAAACAAATTTGAAAAAATTAATACTTCATTAGCATCAGAGAAAGGATGGTGGACGAGCATCAAAGCGGTAGATATAGATAAAGATGGAGATATAGATTTGATTGCCGGCAATTATGGGAGAAACGGTTTTCTAAATCCACTTGAAAAAACACCTTTACATATTTATGCTAAAGATTTTGATGCCAATGGCAGTATGGATGCCATTACCACTTCCTTTTATCCTCCCGGTATTGGGGAAGCCCCCAAAGAGTTTCCGATAGCAGGCAGAGATGAATTTATTCGGGAAATGACTGTTATGAAAGAGCGATTCCCCAACTATGCAAGCTATGCTAAGGCAGCATTCTCCGAAATATTCAGTACCGAAAAAATGAAAGATGCGTTGGTACTATCCGCTACTAATTTTAACAGTTGTTGGATAGAAAATAAAGGTAAAAATGAATTTGTATTTCACACCTTACCTACTTTGGCGCAACTAGCCCCCGTTTATGGCATACTTTGCGATGATTACAATAAGGATGGCAAATTAGATCTGTTACTGAACGGAAATGAATATGGTATGGCTCCTTATTTAGGTAGATATGATGCCGCGTGTGGATTGGTTTTATTAGGAGATGGTAAAGGAAATTTTAACCCACTCTCTCTACCTCATTCAGGATTTTATATTCCGGGAAATGGACGATCCCTTATTCAAATAAATCAATCAAATAAAAAATGGATCATTGCTGGTCAAAATGCCGGCGCTTTAAAAATATTCAGTACCCATGAGTAAATATCTTTTTGTCACTTTCGTTGTTGTGGCATTAGCTTGTAACAACGATAAAAAGGCACCACCGATCGATCAGACGCTTTTACAACATCAATGTGTTCAAA
Source organism: Chitinophagaceae bacterium (assembly GCA_019747455.1). Taxonomy (GTDB): domain Bacteria; phylum Bacteroidota; class Bacteroidia; order Chitinophagales; family Chitinophagaceae; genus Sediminibacterium. Next base: position 9,845 of record JAIEQT010000277.1, read on the forward strand.
AACTTACTGATGTAATTGTATATGATATCTTCACGCCACCGGTAGCTAGCAGAATCTATGCCTATTGTAATCTGGCATTTTATGAAGCCTATATTGGCGGGTCCGATAGCCTTAGCATTACCAATTATTTACATGGCTTTGATAAAATAAATCGCCCTACTCAATCTATTAACGGAGCGTTAGCTGCTTCTATCGCTTTTATGAAAGTAGCGGAGGCATTGGTCTTTTCAAAAGACAGCATTAAACAATTCAGTAAAAATATTTTAGCAAGAATACCGGAAGATAACGAAAAAAAATGGCGCGCTTCTACTTCTTGGGGTGAAGCAGTGGCTGCTATGATTTTAAAAAGAGCCGGCGAGGATAACTATAAAAAAACCAGGGGAATGCCCAGATATAGCGTATTCAAAGAAGCTACAACCTGGCAACAAACACCCCCTGATTATGCAGATGCTATTGAACCAAATTGGCGGTTAATTAAAACCCTTTTGTTAGACAGTGCTTCTCAGTTTGCCCCTCCGCCTCCGCCCCCCCTATCCCTTACCCCTTCCTCCTTATACCTAAAAGAATTAATGGAGGTTTACAATACCAGTAAACAGCTAACACCATTACAGGATACCATTGCTATTTATTGGGACGATAATCCTTTTG